>CALZEZ010000373.1 GCA_945643825.1 uncultured Lachnospiraceae bacterium | reverse complement strand
CAAAACAGAATAACAACGTAATATTTGACAGTATGAAATCAGACGACAATATGAAGATCGCCACGATTGCTGATGATTTTATAACTTCGGAGTGTTATATGAGTAATCCGGATGAAATCAGGGCGTTTGTGGCGGGCATAGAGAGAACCCATCAGGATACCAATCTCTTCTATGCGATTAACGAATGCTTAAAATCCTTAGAGGGTGATGCGGATGTGCGACCCTGCAAATGTCTGATCATTTTTTCTGATGGAGCGGAGGAACAGGCAAATGGTATCACCAGAGATGAAGTAATCGAAAAGAACAAGGATCTGAATATTTGTATCTACACCGTTGCTCTCTTGAAAAACAAGCAGACTCCTGCGGAGCTTGAAGCAGCCAAGATTCTCGGAAGCTTTGCTAGAACCTCGCCCGGTGGCGTTCATTTTGCACCGGTTCTTGAGGGAATGGACTATGAAGAGATTCCCGGAGCTATTTTAAATGAGATCTCGAGGAAGAGAAGAGTACAGTGTGAGCTGAAGGATTTACAGCTTACCGGTGAGAGAAGTGCAGTAAAAGTACAAGTGGCACTCAATGACGGCACACTTTACGATGATCATGTATATAAAAATACCGAAGCACTTATGTCGAGAGTTGTGTTTACACCGGAGCCGGAGCCAGAACCGGAGCCGGAGCCGGTAATCGAACCGGAACCAGAACCGGAACCGGAGCCGGAGCCTGTGATAGAGCCGGAACCTGAACCGGAAAAAAATACGATTCTTGGAATGTCTCCGGTTTTGTTCTTCTCTCTGTTAGCCGTTCTGGTAGTTCTGATTATCGTGGTTGTGATTGTGGTGATCGTCAGCTCAAATAATAAGAAGAAACAGGAAGAACAGCAGCGCCTCATGGCGATGGAACAGCAGCGTCAGCAGCAGTTGGCAGCACAGCAGGCGGAGGAAGCCAGAAGGAGAGAGTTTGAGAGAAAGAGACAGGAGGAGCTTGCAAGACAGGCAGCCATGCAGGCAGCACCCCCGAAAGCACCTATGAAGCCGGCGGATGCGGTTGTTACCCTTTCCAAGGTTGGTGTGAAGAAGGAGGAGATCCTCACAATAGAGCTTCGCGGAGAGTGTACGATCGGTCGAAGCAGTGCAAAGAGCACGTTTGCGATTGAACAGGATCAGGCCTTATCCGGAAAGCATTGTACTTTGTTTTATAGGGATGGTGCGGTATGGATTCGCGACGAAGGCTCCAGTAACGGAAGCTTTGTCAATGGAGTGCCGGTGACCGGTGATTTTAAGCTTAGTCAGGACGATGTGCTTTATATCGGATCATACGAATACAGAATTACCTGGAAGAAATGCTAGTGGGAGTGTGGAGAGATGGAATTTGATAGATTATGTCCCGGATGTATGCGGGAGCTGGAGAACAGAGGTCAGTTAAAGAATTGCCCTCACTGTGGGTATGATCTGCAGAATATGCAGGCAGCACCACATCAGCTTCAGCCCTTCACGATTCTAAACGGAAAATATGTAGTAGGTAAAGTGATTGGAGAGGGTGGTTTTGGAATCACCTACCTTGGTGCCGATATCAACCTTGGTATGCCGGTTGCCATTAAAGAATTCTATCCGAATGGTTTTGTAACAAGAGAATCCACGGTTACAAGCAGAATGACCATTCATGCAGGAAACAATCAGCAGGATATCGAGAAGTGGCGTGACGGATTTATAAAAGAAGCAAGAAGTCTCGCACGTTTTGCCGGTCTGTCCGGAATCGTACAGGTATTAGATTTCTTCAATGAGAATGAGACCGCCTATATAGTCATGGAGTATGTGGATGGTATCACGCTGAAAACCTATCTGAAGCAGAATGGCGGCAAAATCGCAGCACCCGAAGTCCTTCGCATGATGGATCCGGTCATCAAATCCCTGGCAAAGGTGCATGAAACCGGAATTATCCACAGGGATATCAGTCCGGATAACATCATGATGACCAAAGAAGGGAATATGAAGCTGTTAGATTTTGGTGCAGCACGTGACGTGTCCGGCAATGCCGAAAAGAGTCTCTCCGTTATGTTAAAGCCCGGGTATGCACCGGAGGAACAGTACAGAAGCCGCGGACATCAGGGACCCTGGTCCGATGTCTATGCACTCTGTGGAACAATCTATAAATGTATCACCGGAAAGACCCCGCCGGAGGCGATGGAGCGAATCCGAAACGATTCTCTGGTGCCTCCTACTGCACTGGGAGCACAGCTTACCGGGCAGCAGGAGCAGGCGCTCTTAGCCGGATTATCTGTTTATGCTGAGAACCGCATTCAGAATATGGGTGACCTGCACAACATGCTGTTTGGAAATGCGCCGGTACCGGCACCTGCTCCTGTGACAGGAACCGGCTCCATGCCCATGAATGGTCCTATGGGAGGAGCAGCTCCGATGGGAGCAAACGGTCCTATGACAATGGCAGGCGGCATGGGAGCAAACGGTCCTATGACAATGGCAGGCGGCATGGGAGCAAACGGTCCTA
>CALZEZ010000372.1 GCA_945643825.1 uncultured Lachnospiraceae bacterium | reverse complement strand
CAACACAAAAAAAATTCCCACCAAAAAACAAAACAAAAACACACTCATCTCAAGCCTTCCTCGAATCGTTCACGACTGCCCGGACTTCTCTTTGTGTCTCTCCCTTTATCCTTTCATATGTAACATTCTGTAATAATTGCGTTAGTTTCATACCCATGACGCTACCTTCTCCTCGCTACGATTACTACTCAATAGAATAGCACACCCCCCTAGTATTTTAAATCGTTTTAATAGACATTTTATGATTTTCTTAGATTTTGGACACATTTTGGACACAATTCATGGGTATATTATATTACAGATAGTTGATGAACTCACTATCTCCCCCCTCATAAGAAAGAATGTATGTTGACAGACATACATCGCAGCAAGGTCCGGCAAATCGCCGGACTTTGTTGCGTCTTCAGCAATAGTCATCTATCACGAGTTCCAGCTCTTTTCGTCCACGGAACTCATTTAAGACCGGATGATATAAGATAGAGAAGGTATTGCTTTTCCTTTCACCCACAAAGTGCTCAAAGCCTTCTGTTTCGCCAAACAACACACCGGTCATAACCGTTCCCTCCGAATCCTCCAGCTTACATTTGCAAACGTTTCTGTTCTTTCCGAAAACATTAAGCTGGAATGCTCTCACTCCCTTCTGCGCAAAAACAGGTCTGCTGTTACCATTCCCACATGGCTCTAAAATGCGAAGCTGGTTAACAAGCTCTTCTGAGATAACGTGAAAGGGCATTGCAACATCAATATATATCTTATCAATCAGATCAGCCTCGAGAAGCTCACAATTGGAATTGAGCTGTTCCCGAAACTCCTCTATCCGATCCTTCTCCAGAGACAATCCGGCCGCCATCCTGTGCCCGCCATATTTCAGAAGCAGTCCCTGCACTCTGGTAAGCTCCCCATGCATGTCATATCCTTCAACCGATCGTCCCGATCCCTTCACCTGCATCTGTGCATCCGTCAATACAAAGGTCGGTCTCATATAGATTTCTCTGATCTTACCGGCGACAATTCCTGCCAGGCTCTCATGAAGCTGTGGCAGATACAAAACAAGCACCTTATCAATTTGTCCCGCTCGTTCCTGCTCTGAAACAAGTTTTACAGCCTCTTCGACTCCCAGTGCAGTCATCTCCTTTCGACTGCTGTTTAGCTTCTTGAGTTCATCCGCAATTCTCACTGCCTCTCCGAAATCCTGCTGTCCAAGAAGCTCAAGCGCCCTGTTTGCATCGTCAAGCCGCCCCGTCGCATTCAGACACGGTCCCAGAACAAAGCCCAGATGATAGGCACTGATTTCATTTCCTCTCAGTCCGTTAACCTCCAACAATGCTCTGATTCCGGGAATCGGATGAACTGCCATACATTTTAGCCCCTCCTTGACAATAATCCGATTCTCATCCTTAAGCTCCATCACATCACATACTGTTGCAAGCGCTGCAATCTGTATAAACTCGTCCTCAAGCTCAATCGCATCCTCCTGCGTAAGAAGCACCGATGCCAGCTTCCACGCCACAACCGCACCACAGATACCGGAATATGGATAGCAATCTTTTGGCTGCTTCGGATTCACCACAGCATCAGCAGGAGGCAGTAGATAAACCCTTTCCCCACCCTGCTCCTCATAGGGGATCTCGTGATGATCGGTCACCAGGATTGTCATCCCTAGTTGTTTTGCAAGTGCAATCTGCTCCTTTGCAGCAATTCCGTTATCACAGGTGAGAATGGTATCTACTCCCTGATCATATGCTTCCCTGATCAGACGGTCGTTTAATCCATAACCATCCCGAATTCTATGGGGTATCGCTACATCGACATCAGCTCCCAGATATCTCAGCGCACGAACCAGAATATGTGTTGCACACACTCCATCCACATCATAATCTCCGATTACGCGGATCTTTCTTCCACTCGCAGCTTTTTCTTTCAGGATTGTTGCCGCAGACAGTATATTTTTCATACTCCGAGGATCATAACAATCCTTTCGTGTGCCGCATAAATAACTGTATATCTGCTCATCACCCTCTATATCCCGATTCCGGATCACTCTTGCGATTACCGGGTGAATGCCATATTTCCTGCCAATCTGTTCAAAATCTGCCTTTTTCTGATACAAAAACCATTTCTTCATTTACCAATTCCCACCATTTATCAAAAAACACCCATGGCAGACCATGGGTGTTTCATCATCGTATTGTATATTATTTGGTCTTCTTATCACCGAGTCTGGTACGCAGTACATACCACATAGCCCCAGTAAGACAAACAGAAGAATACGTACCACACAGAATACCAGCCATTAACGGTAATGCAAACTCTTTAATGGAAGATACACCAAAAGCATATAAGCATGCAACCATGATAAAGGTGGTAAGTGAGGTAAAGATACTTCTCGATAAGGTCTGACTGATACTCTCATTTACCATCTGCTCGAGACTATCATTTATCTTCATCTCTGCCTTATTTTCACGAATACGATCAAAAATTACGATGGTCGCATTGATAGAAT
>CALZEZ010000371.1 GCA_945643825.1 uncultured Lachnospiraceae bacterium | reverse complement strand
TACAGAATCTGCGCTGTGTCAAGGATGTAGGTTTCCCCGTCCTTTCGCGCGGCAATCTGCATATCCATCATGCGGATGATGGCAAGCAACCTTTCTATCTCCGGCGTCAGCCTCGGGCAATCGATCTGTACCCGGAGATCCTGTATTTTCTCATCGACATTGATTTCTATTTTCATATTTCGCTATTCCGCTGACGCTTGTGTCATAAACGAGCTTTCAGGCTCATTTTCACATTAGTCCAATCCGTTCTTTTTGAAGGCTACACAAAACAGTATAGCAAAAAGAATCAGATTGCAAAAGATAATTCCGACATTCTGTGTGCAAAGCTGGTCAAAATGCATGTCAAACAGCAGCAGATTCATCTGTCCGGTATAGGTGAGCTTTGCAACCTTCTCAATGGTATCATTGAACATGGAGATCATCGGGAGGAAAGCAAAGACTAACATCACCGGCATCACGATGGAGGTTGCCATCATCTGGTTTTTGGCAAAAACACCGACCGAAGCGCCAAGCAGAATGGAGGCAAGGAAGCCCACTCCGGTGATAACGTAATAGAAAACCAGCGTCTCGGCACTAAGTCCGGCTGAAACACCCATGATCGTCGCACCGATCATGCAGATGACCCACACGTAACTGCCGATTCCAAGCAGATACTGTCCGGGCTTCACACCTGCCATCATGAGAACACGGAGGGTGTTTTTTTCTTTTTCCTCTGCAATGATAGCCGCGGTAGCCGTAAGCGGAGCCATGCCGATGTACATAATGGAGAAGAGAATCATGAAATAATGCTCCGGCATGCCGTCCATATGAATCAGATTCTCCATGATAAGTGACATCACCGGGAACAGGATGAACTGGAGCAGCACGGTTTTATTTTTGATGGTGTCTGTTAACTGTTTCTTTAAGATCGTGATTACATTTTTCATTTCTATTCATTCTCCTCCAGTTTTCTACCTGTCAATTCCAAAAATACGGTTTCTAACGTCGGTTCCGTGGAATGGATGGTTTCGATTCTGCCTGCCTTGCAAAGCTCGTAAAGTTCATCTGCAGACTCTGCACCACTTGCAAGCTCCTTGTCGGTTCCGTCGAACAGATGCAGCCTCAGACGGTTCTGGTGGTTGTATCTTCGGCAGATCTCCTCGGGTGTTCCATACTCGACTATGGTTCCTTCATTTAGCAGTGCTACGTGGTCGCAGAGCTTTGCTGCCTCTGCCATGTCATGGGTCGTTAAGAAGATTGTGCAGCCCTGCGCTTTTTTCTCGAGAATCATCTTGTGAATGGACTTGGTGGTTGCCGGGTCTAAGCCGCTTGTCGGTTCATCTAAGAAGATGACCTTGGGATTTTGCATGAATACTCTGGCTATCTGCAGTCGATTTCTCATTCCCTTGGAAAGATCGGAGGCTGCTTTCTTCATCGCCTGCTCCAAGCCTACCTCAGAGAGGGTTTGACGCACCTTGTAGTAAGGGATGCCGTAGATGTCTGCGAACACCTTGAGGTTGTCATAGCAGGAAAGTCTCTCATAGACACCGAACTCATCCATCATGATGCCGATGGATTTGCGGTCCTCTCTGTTCAGGGTCTTCACATCCTTTTCCAGAATCGTTACGTTTCCTTTTTCAAATCCAAGCTGTCCGGTTAAAATCCGGATCAGGGTCGTCTTGCCGGCGCCCGAGGGTCCGAGAAATCCGAAAATCTCGCCATCGTCGATGGAAAATTGATTCCCTTCAGTACCTCTCTGTCGGAATAAGACTTATGTACATTGGTTACCTGTATCATGTTTTCAACTCCTTCATCTGTTTTGATGAGCCCACGATAACATGCAAAAAGGACCCAGACAATGGGTCCTTACATGAGTTGCCGTATTTTGAACATGAGATGCGGGATATTAGTTGATTAGCTGCTTGTTTTTGATCTCTTTCATGATGGCAAAGCAGACCTCCTGCTGCTCCCACAGGGGGCTGTGCGCCGCATTTTCTACCAGATAGAATTGTTTATCGGGTGCGTCTATCAGCTCACAGTATTCCTCGACCAGGGGCCACGGGCAATTGTAATCATGATCACCACTGATAAAGTAAACCGGAATGTCAAACCGGGTATCGGTTTTTCGAAAGTCTTTCCCCTCAAGCTCCTTATCCAGAGTCGTGGTACGATACATCTTCATGCCCTTAATATAATCAAGTTTCTCCTTCATCGTGTAGCAGTGAGCCTTTATAGTCGGAACGACAATCCCCTGAAATTCTGTCTCATTCATCGTGGTTCCGCCGCCTGCTTCATGTAAGAGCGCGACAAATTCATACCAGTTATGACATTTCACTTTTCCATTCGTTTTCTTATCGACAATCCGTTCCAGCTTCTTCAGCCTTCTATTGTCTCCACGCTCGGTAAAGGTATCCTTCATGAACTGATAAATCAGGGTATCATTGTCCTCCCCATTGTCAACCATCTGCGCCATTGCGATATAGGCATAATAGTATTCCGGATATTTCTCAATAGCTTTTATCGCTATGCC
>CALZEZ010000370.1 GCA_945643825.1 uncultured Lachnospiraceae bacterium | reverse complement strand
TGGCTATCTATACACCATTTCAGGATAATTACGATACCTCGCCGGAATGCATGACAAACCGGTGTCATACGCATGTGTGGTGTGGTGGAGAGGTTGCTTATGTTTGTGCACTTCGAATGGGGGGCGCAGGCTTCCATATAGGATTATGCCTGACTAAGGGCAGTATCCGATCCTACAGCTATGAGAGGGATCTCTCAAAGGGAAATAATGACAGGGGAACACTGGTGCTAAATGTTACCCCGAAGGTTCTGGCCCCGGGAGAGAGTATCCGTATAGAATGGGTGATTTTCTGGCATAAGGGGAAACAGGATTTTTATAAGAAGCTGGAGAATTTTTCGAATTACGTTCGCGTGGAGGCAGAGCGTTACGTCCTGTTTGAAAACGAACAGTTTCATTTGAGAATTAAGAGCATGACTGAGGTCGAGAGCAGGGATGTTCGAATTGAGAAATTCTATAAACCACATGAGAGTATAAATAAAGGGGCGGTTTTAACAGCGGTTGGTGATTGCAGCTTTCATATTAAGGATGGAATCATTTCGGTGGATGAGACGCTTGAGCAGGCAGGCGAATATCTCTATCAGATTAAAGCCGGGGAGGTTCATACCTTTTGCCGTGCTTTTGTGAGTCCTTCCCTGAAGGAGCTTGTGAGAAAGCGCTGTCATTTTCTTGTAGCGAACCAACAGTATCACCGGGCGGACAGTCATCTGGATGGTGCCTTTTTAGTATTTGATAATGAGGCAATGGATACCTTCTATCAGGCAAAGAATGAATTCAATGCCGGAAGAGAAAGAATCGGAATGGGCATCCTCTTAGCCCGTTTTCTGCAGGAGGAGATGGATGAGGAGTTTGCAAGGTGCTTGTCCGAATATGTGAAATATGTCACGCGTGAGCTTGTTGACACCTCGACAGGTGAGGTGTTTAACGATGCCGGCAGGGACAACTCCAGACAAAGCCTGTATAATGCGCCATGGGTAGCAAGGTTTTTTATGGAAGTGTATAAGTTTTCCGGTAATAAGGAGTTTTTGAAGCTTACGGTTCGGATTCTGGACTGGTATTATTCACAGAATGGAGCCCGTTTATATGCATATGGTCTGCCGATGTCGGAGCTGATTGAGTGTCTTGAGAAGGAGCAGATGCATCCGGACAGCCTGCGTTTCTTAAAGTATTTCATGGAACATGCAGAGTATCTGCTTGAGAATGGAACAACCTATCCGGCCAAAGAGGCAAATTATGAGCAAAGCGTTGTGGCAGCTGCCGCCGGGGATCTGCTGGAAGTGTATGCCTTGACAGGCGAGGAGAAGTATCTGGATGCCGCCGAGGAGCATCTGGCACTGCTTGAGCTTTTTGTTGCCAAGCAGCCCGATTATCGGATGAATGAATGCGCGATACGCCATTGGGATGATTTTGTCTATGGAAAGCAGCAGATGTACGGGGACAATTATCCCAATTACCGAAGTGCTCTGTCGGGAATCGCATATTTGAAATACTCCCGTATTCTTAAGCATATGGAAGAGCCTTCTCTGGATCTGACAATCAGACAATTTGCGAGAAAAGCGTTTGCATCCATGCGGGGACCGTTGTCCTTGTTCTTCGAAGATGGAAGTGCAAGCTGTGCCTATGTTTACCCTTATATGGTAAATGACCGGTGCGGGGAGTTCTATGATGGATATGCCAACGATCAGGATTGGGCACTCTATTTTCTTTTGCAGTATCAGGAATGAAACGTATAATATAGTGAATCAAAAAACCCGAGATGAAAATCTCGGGTTTTTTCGCAGAGGAAGAGGGAATCGAACCCCCGTTAACGGTTTTGGAGACCGCCGCACTACCGCTGTACTATTCCTCTATCCTTGAGAACTTGTCTCAACGGATGTTATTATAGCATATATTGATTGAGATACGCAAGCAGAACAATTATGTTTTTTTAACATAATTTTCAGACAATTCAACAGACAAGATACGACCGAAAACGCTCGGCAAGCTCCTTCGTGCAGGAGACCGTTATCTTGACGCCCTCCGGAAGATATTCCTGCGCCAGCAGCTTGGTATGCTCCTGAAGATAGGATACCTTTCCGCCATCGGTGTATGGAATGAGAAAAGTTACCTCTGTCTGCGAGGGGTAGAGAGTATCGCAGATATAGGAAACCAATGCTTCAATGTGCGCTGGATTCTTTGCACTGAAATAAAATTTGTCTTCATGCTGGTAGGGAGGCTGAATCGGCTTTTCAGACAAGTCGACCTTATTATATAGATACCGGATTGGAATATCGCCGGCGCCAAGCTCTCTTAATACATCGTTGGTGACGCGAATGTGCTCCTTGCAGGCGGGATCGGAGAAATCAATCACCATTAAGAGCAGGTCTGCCGTGGCTGCTTCCTCCAGAGTCGAATGGAATGCTTCCACGAGCTGATGAGGAAGCCGGTCGATAAATCCGACAGTATCAGAGAGAAAGTAATCTCTGTGATCAGGCGGTCTGATTAGAAGGACAATTGTGTCATGCGTTTCAAAAATCATATAATT
>CALZEZ010000369.1 GCA_945643825.1 uncultured Lachnospiraceae bacterium | reverse complement strand
CCTGTTTCTCGGAGATACCCTGAATGACGTTAGCAAATTCCTTATGCATTCCCTTCGGCAGCTTGAATCCAAAATAAGTATCCATAATGAACGCTACACCGCCCTTGCCAGACTGGGAATTAATACGCACAATGGGCTCGTATTCTCTTCCGATATCCGACGGATCTATCGGCAGATACGGTACCTCCCAATACTGGTTATTACGCTCGCGCATCGCCTTGACACCTTTGTTGATTGCATCCTGATGAGATCCGGAGAAAGCAGTAAATACAAGCTTACCGGCATAAGGATGTCTCGGATGAATCGGAATCTTGCAGCAGCGCTCATAAATCTCAATGCTTTCATTTACATGCTCCAATGCAAGCTCCGGATTGATGCCCTGCGAAAACATGTTGTAGGCAATATTCAGTACATCCACATTACCGGTACGCTCTCCGTTTCCAAACAGGGTTCCTTCCACACGCTCTGCTCCCGCAAGCAATGCCAGTTCGGCACTCGCCACTCCGGTACCACGATCGTTATGAGGGTGCACACTGAGGATAATCGTGTCACGATTTTTGAAATGCCTATTCATCCACTCAATCTGGTCAGCATACACATTCGGTGTATTCATCTCGACGGTGGACGGAAGATTGAAAATAATCGGATTCTCCTTGGTCGGCTCCCATGCCTCCTGCACTGCTGTGCAGATCTCCAATGCATAGTCTAACTCTGTACCGGTAAAGCTCTCCGGCGAATATTCCAGAATGATCTTACCCGGGAACTTCGCAGCACGTTCCTTTACCATCATAGTTCCCTTGACAGCGATCTCGGTGATATGTTCTCTGTCCATACCAAATACGACATCGCGCTGTAAGGTGGAGGTTGAATTATAGATATGTACAATTGCCTGGCTACAGCCCTCGATTGCTTCAAAGGTTCGATCGATCAATTCCTCGCGGCACTGGGTCAGAACCTGTACGCGTACGTCGTCCGGTATCATCTTGCGATCTACCAATTGACGCAGGAAATCAAACTCGATCTGACTGGCTGCCGGGAATCCCACCTCGATTTCCTTAAAACCCAGCTTGATCAGATATTGGAACAGCTCTATCTTTTCTTCCACGATCATCGGATCAATGAGTGCCTGGTTTCCATCACGCAAATCCACGCTGCACCAAATCGGTGCCTTCTCGATCTCTTTTTCCGGCCATTCACGTTCAGGATAATGTACAACCGGATTCCTCTTGTATCTGGCATAATTTAACATATCTTTTCCTCCATTCTCTGATTAATACTCAAAAAAGCCCATCGCATGAATGCAATGGGCTCTCCACTCTTTCTATCTATTCACCAAGGCCGTCTTCCACTGCTTTGACCAGAGCCGTTAGGGCTTCCTGCTCATCCTCGCCTTCGCAAACAAAGGTTATTTCATCGCCGCATTTCACACATGCACCGAGAACGCTTAGCACGCTCTTTGCATTTGCCGTATTCTCACGAAAAGAAAATGTAACTAGGGATTTGAATTTCATCGCCTCTTTACATAGGATACCTGCGGGTCTTAGGTGTAGGCCTGTGGGATTCTTAATAACAACTTTCTGGCTAACCATGCTGTTTTCTCCTCTTCAAAGTAGATCCTAACGCTTTCATTATAGCACTCTCCCCCATGATACACAAGTGAAAGTCTATAACATCACGTTCTGAATTAATTCCGCCAGCTTTCTTGCTTCACTCTCAATCAGCGCCTGATCCTTTCCTTCGATCATGACACGCACCAGCGGTTCTGTTCCGGAGGGACGAATCAGTACTCTTCCTTCTCCGGCAAATTTCGCATCCAGCTTTGCGATTGCTTCCGCAATCTCCGGATACTCCATGTAGCTTTCTTTCTTATGGTTCGGCACCGAAGCATTGACAAGTGCCTGCGGAAGCACCTCCATCACCTTTGCAAGCTCCGACAAAGGCTTTCCGGTTTCTACCATGACCTCTAGCAGATGCAGCGCACTGAGCAATCCGTCTCCGGTAGTGTTCTCATCTAAGAAAATGATGTGACCGGACTGTTCGCCGCCAAGACTTGCTCCAATCTCCTTCATGCGCTCTAACACATAACGGTCGCCTACCTTGGTCTGCTCTGTATGAATTCCGTTCTTCTCCGCCATCAGGAAGAAGCCAAGATTACTCATAACAGTTGCGACAATGGTATCCTTCTTCAGTCGACCCTGCTCTAACAGATAGTTGCCGACTATCGCCATGATCTGGTCTCCGTCAACAATTTTGCCATTCTCATCCACTGCTAAGAGTCTGTCTGCATCTCCATCGAAGGCCAGCCCAACCTGCGCTTTCTCATAAACCACCCTCGCCTGAAGCTCGCTCATATGAGTAGAGCCACAGTTTGCATTGATGTTTGTTCCGTCCGGGTTGTTATGAATTGCAACCACCTCAGCACCAAGCTCGCGAAACGTTTCAATAGAGGTATAGAAAGCTGCGCCCTCAGCCGTATCTGCCACGATCTTAAGCCCCGACAGGTTGACATTCACAGCACGCAT
>CALZEZ010000368.1 GCA_945643825.1 uncultured Lachnospiraceae bacterium | reverse complement strand
GTCGGCCTTTGCTGAGAAGATCGGTAGGGCAGGGGAAGAACGGAAGACGGCGCAGATTTTTTATGGCATCCGCTATTCACAGCAAAGCGGCTGTATGGAATATCCGTCGCCGGAGATAAACGGCTTCACCTGCTACCGCAATATTCCCTGTCATCAGACCTGCTTTTATTCGGCAGATCTGTTTAAGGATCACAAATATCGAACCAAATATGTTGTCCGGGCGGATTACGAGCACTTTCTGTGGTGCTATTATGTGCAGAGAGCTGCCTTCACCTATCTTCCTGTCTGTGTGGTAGACTACGAGGGCGGGGGCTTTTCCGAGACGCCGGAGAATATCAGGCGCTCTGCCGGGGAACGGAAAGAGATTATCGCGCAGTACATGAAGCGCACTGAGCGGCTTCGATATGGGCTCTACATGATGCTCTCGCTTGCGCCTCTTCGCCGTTTCCTGGCATCGAATGAACATACGACAGTGCTTTACCACAAACTGATCACGAAGCTGTATTACAGTAAGAGTAAGGGAAAGAGCTGAGACAATGAGGATATTATGGGTTTGTAATTTCATGCTTCCTGCCGTCGCGCAGAGTCTGGGGATCGAGCCGGTCAATAAGGAGGGCTGGATTTCGGGGCTGTTTGACAGTCTGCGTCGGGATGATACATGTAATCTGCAGCTTGCTGTGTGCTTTCCGATTCCGGATAGCCTGAAAAAGATATGCGAATCGGACGATGCGGAGGGCAGACAGCTTCTGACCGGGCAGATTGAGGGAGCTTCCTATTTTGGATTTTTGGAGGATACGGTGAACCTCCAATTTTATGATTACAAGGTGCAGCGACAGCTGGAGGAGATCATCGGGCAGTTTAGACCGGATCTGGTTCATATCTTTGGGACAGAGTATCCGCATGCACTGGCTGCGGCGAAGGCATGGGGACGTCCGGAGCGCATGCTTGTAGGGCTGCAGGGGATTGTGCGAAGCTGCGCGGCAGCGTATGATGCCGAGCTGCCGGATGCTGTGATAAACCATGTGACGTTTCGGGATTGGCTTAAGAGGGACAGTATTGTGCAGCAGAAGGAGAAGTTTGGCCTGCGTGCGGAGCATGAGAGGCAGCTGCTGGAGCTGACCCTTCATGTGACAGGGCGCACAGCGTTTGACAGAGAGCAGGCGCTCGCGATGCATCCGGGTGTGCACTATCATTTTATGAATGAAACGATGCGGGACTGCTTTTACGATGGTTCGAAATGGAGTCCGGAGCATTGTGAGAGACATGCCATCTTTGTCAGTCAGGGAAACTACCCGCTTAAAGGGCTTCATAAGGTATTAGAGGCACTTCCGCTTGTATTGGAATACTATCCGGATGCAAAGCTTTATGTGGCGGGAGATCCGATCACAGCATATCGTACCTGGAAGGACAAGCTGAAGATTTCCTCGTATGGGAAATATCTGCTGTCTCTGCTTAAGAAGCTGCATCTGACAGGCAGGGTAACCTTCCTTGGCAAGCTGGATGCAGAGCAGATGAAGGAACGTTTTTTGCGCTCTCACGTGTTTGTCAGTGCTTCCTCGATGGAAAATTCGTCCAATTCCGTAGGGGAAGCGATGCTGCTTGGTGTGCCGGTCGTGGCGTCCAGAGTCGGAGGTCTTACCAGCATGCTGGACGATGAGAAAGAGGGACTGTTCTATGATTTCTCCGATGTGACAGCCCTTGCGAAGAGAATCCTCCGGATCTTTGAGGACGATACGCTTGCCGCAGAGCTCTCGGAGAATGCGAGAAAGCGGGCATGGATTACCCATGACCCGAAACAGAATGCAGAACGGTTACTTGCGGTTTATCAGGAGATTGTACAGGCTACTGCTCAGTGACATTCCATTCATCAAATACTGCTTGAAAATCATATTGGTTGATTATTTCACGCAGATGGAGAAGATGCTCCTGATAATTACCCATTGTCAGCAAGTACTCATCGGTAAGAAGCTTTTGTTCGATTTGGTAGTTGACTTCACGACTATAATGAATCATGTCTGTATAATTTTCCAGATTACAGATAATATCTTCTTCATCCTGAAAATAGTACAGAGAAACATTGTCATAGACTAATAACCTTGAGATGGTATACTCATATAGCGTCATCATGGGCTCAAGCATATTGAGCTGACTATAGTAGTCCCAGAAGAGGATACAATACGGCGGAAAGAAAATATAAAACTGCGTATCCGGATGCTTCTCGATAATGGGAATGATATTGCGGTCGATATTAGCCGCGGCCTTTTCAATGAGATAATCGTCCCCATAGACTTGAGATTCTTTCTTTGGACGTTGATAGCTACGCATAAGTACCCAGGTGTTATAACCAAATAATTCCCAGGTATCATAGACCTCGGAAAGCTTTGTTGCTCCTTCTGGTTCAAAAAGCGGCTTAACAATATAGTTGATTAATACATCCTTATTCCACCAGTAGGAATAGTCATTGTATAATCTTGTATCATACAGATGCTGAGGAATGGGATATTTTGTTTCATCTGTTTCGCCGGAAAAAGACTGCAGATCCATTCCCCAGA
>CALZEZ010000367.1 GCA_945643825.1 uncultured Lachnospiraceae bacterium | reverse complement strand
GGTGTTTTGGGCTGTGGAGTAGATATCTGTTATCCGCCGGAAAACCGGGAATTGTATGAGGCTTTGATAAGGCATGGAGGAATTCTTTCGGAATACGGACCAGGAACTGAAGCACGGGCCTCGCTTTTTCCGCCACGTAACCGGATTATCAGTGCTTTGGCCGAAATCGTTGTTGTCGTGGAGGCAAAGGTACATAGCGGGACGTTAATCACAGTCGATATGGCTTTAGAACAGGGAAAAGAAGTGATGGCGGTTCCCGGAAGAGTGGGAGATGCTTTGAGTGAAGGCTGCAATCGCCTGATTGTACAGGGGGCGACGCCGGTAATTTCAGCAGAACAGCTTCTGGAGGAGCTGGGGATAGATTCGGGTGCAGCTGAAAATGAACGAAAACAGGCCTCCGATGAATGCTTGCGGCTGCTTACGGATCTGGAGAAGCTCGTATATGGGCTTCTGGATGAATACCCGAGACCGGTCGACCTTATTGCGAGGGAGCTTTGGAATCACAGGCATGTGGTGGATTATGGAGAACTGTGTAAGACTTTATTCACGCTTTGCCGGATGGGGCTGGCAAAGCAGGAGAGTAATCTGTGTTTTGTGAGATTACATAGATAGAAAGGAAGAGAAGGTATGTGGGAAGAGGAACTTGAAAAAGTAGAAGTCATTGAGGATATGGAGCAATTGGAGAAGGGACACAAAGCAAAGAGGGCTGGCTGGAAGGAAGTATGCATGCTTGCACTCACGGGTGTTTCAGTTGTTATGCTGGCGACTGTCGGCATTACCAGCTATCGTACGCAGAAAAAACTGGTAATGGTGCGCGAAGAATTGGAGGAAGCGGTATCTGTCAATATGGAAACCTATCTCACCGAGAATGTTCCAAGCTATGTGGTTGGCACCATAGAGCAGGAGCGGGAGGAGGTGACATTTTCAAAGGAGCAGACCATGGAAATGGCAGAGACTGTGAGGGAGACTCTGGCAGAGGATATCACCAGGGAGGTGCTTGCAGGTCGAGATGAGCTTGACGCAGAGAAAATACGACATCTGGAGGAGAAACTGACGGTTTCTGTTCGGGAGAAGCTGGAGCAGATGGAACTCATTACAAAGGAAGGTATGCCTGTCAAGGGAGAGGATTATTTTACCGAAGAGGAGCTTGAGAGTATTTCCAAAGGCGCTGCTGACCAGGTGAAAAAAGAGCTTGCAGGGGCGCTGCAGAAGATAACAGAGAACAGTCAGGGACTTAGTAATATGTGGATCAGGCAGGATCAGCTCCGGTCGGAGCTTTCGACGCTGTCTGACTGGACAGAAGATGAGAAAAGCGGAAACAAAGCAAGATTTGAAACAGCAGAGGGACGGCTTCTTGAATTGGAAGATGTAAAGTCAGGAGAACGACTGGACGCCCTGGAGAGACTGGAGGCAGAACAGCGGCTTGCTGCACTGGAAAAGCTGGAGGCAGAACAGCGACTGGATGCTCTGGAAAAGCTTGGGACGGAGGAACGGCTAAAGGCACTTGAGCAGAGCAATGCGGAGAAAAGACTTGCTGCATTGGAGGAAGATAAGTCTGCTACAGAGGATCGGATTGGACGCCTGGAGGATACTCATGTAGGCAGCAGACTGGCGGCAATAGAGGGCATGCTGGGAGCTGGAGAGAGCGTGTCCGGCACACCGGAAACCGGAATCAGTAGTCAGATTGATAAGCTGCAGAAATCATATGAGGAACTGACAAGGTCTTTTCAGGATGGCTGTGAACAGATTGTGGCGGCGTGCACAGCCAGACAGATTACGCCGGATAGTAACAGTCCACAGGATATTGCAAATGCAATCCGCTCTCTTCCGCAGGTCAGACCTGCTGTGAGCAAAAAACAGGATGGCACGTTTGGCGTGGCATCGGCAGATGGCAGTGGACCATGGAAGTCGTATCCTTTTGTGGAAGGGCAGCAGTATCTGATGCTTCAGTGTCATCTAGCAAATTCGTCAGCGACAACGGACAGTGTATGCTATCTGACTGTCACGGGAACAAAGGAGGGACAAACCCGGGAATTATATAGAAAGGAAGGAACTCGAAGAGCAAAGGGACTATGCATTCTTGCAGATGGAAGTGATATTATTGACATATTTGGATATCGTGATGTGGAAATAAATGTATGGAGTGAGGGGAATAATTCCTGCAACGGAAAGTATACTATTCTCTACTGAGGGGACATTTTGCGGAAAATTCTTGCATCCCTGAAAAGAATGGTGTATAGTGATTCACGATTAGCGTCAAATCGGAGGAAGTAAGAAATGGCGAAGTACTTAGTCATTGTAGAGTCACCGGCAAAAGTAAAGACCATCAAGAAGTTTCTTGGATCCAACTATGAAGTGGCAGCAAGCAACGGACATGTAAGAGATTTGCCCAAGAGTCAGATGGGAATCGATGTCGAACATGATTATGAGCCCAAATACATTACCATCCGCGGAAAAGGAGATATTCTTGCCAGTCTGCGCAAGGAGGTAAAAAAGGCGGAAAAGATCTATCTTGCAACCGACCCGGATCGGGAAGGGGAAGCCATTTCCTGGCA
>CALZEZ010000366.1 GCA_945643825.1 uncultured Lachnospiraceae bacterium | reverse complement strand
AAACAGAATTATTAGAGATGCTTCCCATAGAATTCTTGCGGTACAAGGCTGTGCCGGCAGCGGCAAGACCTCTGTCGCATTGCATCGGATTGCTTATCAGCTCTATCACAATCGCAAGAATCTTAAAGCATCTCAATTCTTGATCCTGTCTCCAAACGGGATTTTTGCAGATTATATTTCACGTATTCTTCCGGAGCTGGGAGAAGAAAATATCAAGGAGATTTCGCTGGATGTCTATGCATATCGGGAACTGAGACAGATTGCAGAGGCAGAGGATCGTTATGATGAGATTGAGAAAATTCTGTCCGGAAATATTAGTATTCTGCCAAGAACCAAGGAGGCTGACTATAAGCAAAGTAAGGCATATGTACAAGAACTGGATGGATTCATGTTAGATCTTGAGAGTGAGAACGTGGATCTTCATGATTTCACATGGAAAGGGCGTACGACCACTGCAGCAAAGCTTTCTCAGCTTTTTTATGAAAAATTGTGGGATGTTCCTCTTTTTGAACGAATGGAGATAATCTCAGGCTTTCTTATAGATGAAGAGGAGACACTTCGCAACGCAGATCTGGACGAGGAAGAGAAGCTCTTGCTGTTTGAAAAGATGAATGCGATGTACGAAACAATGAACCTTCTTGAGTTATATAACCGTTTCCTGCAGAAGACCAATAGAGAGCCATTGATCATTAAAGATGGTATGTTGCGCTATGAGGATGTATATCCGTTGCTTTATCTGAAATACTCTTTGTGGAGTTCACCGCAGAATACGCTTGTTAAGCATCTCGTGATTGATGAGATGCAGGATTATTCCTACCTGCAATATAGAATTCTGGCAAAGCTTTTTCGTTGCCCGATGACCATATTGGGAGATCGGATGCAGACGATGGGAGAAGAATTTCAGGATGTGATGGTATTTCTTCCGGAAGTATTCGGGAAGGATGTATATCAAATGGAATTAAATAAAAGCTATCGTTCCACGGTTGAAATACTGGAGCTTGCCTCGAAAATATCGGGAGAGACAATGTTTAACTGCATATCCCGGCATGGTGAATTGCCACAGCTGTTTCGAGAGAAGAATGAACAGGCAATGTGGGTGAGACTGGTCGAACAGATTGATAAAATGGAGGGAATGGAGACAGCCGCTGTTCTTTGTTTGGACCAGGAGATGGCAGAAGAGGTGTATGAACAGCTAGCAGAGCGCTTGCCGGATATGGCAATTGCCTTATTGACCAAGGATACAAAGAAGTTTAAGCCCGGGTTATGCATTACGACATTTTATCTGGCAAAGGGGCTCGAATTTGATGCGGTATATCTTCCCCATGTAGAAAAGTATCAGACAAATTTTCACAGACAGGCACTCTATATCAATGTGACGAGAGCGTTACATGACTGCCAGCTGTTTGCCGTGGGAGAAGAGCCAATCTTTAATCTTGGCATATGATATAGTAATGCTAATTAAATTGGTGTGGAAATGAGACAAATCAGGATTGGTGATCAGGAGACCGAGGTGTATTATGTCCAGCTTGCCCTGCAGCGAGCAGGCTACAACCTTAAGCTGGATGGTGTGATGGGAGAAGAAACCTGCATGGCTCTTCGTTCCTTTTTGGGGGAAGAAGAATGCGTGGTCGGTGACATGCAGTGGGAAAGACTTTTGCCTTACTTAAGGGGATTTACAGATCATAGAATCAAGGACGGAGACACGATTTGGAAGTTAGCAAATGAGTACGGAACGACTGTCGGTGCTATACGGATTGCAAATCCCCGCTTGCAGGGAAGAAATCTGCCGATAGGAGATTTGGTCAGGATTCCATTTCTGTTTGAACTGGTTTCGGATGAAGTACCTTATTCCTCGTTCCTGACGGAATGTATTATCGAAGGGCTGCATGTCCGTTATCCGTATGTCCGAAGAGAGAATGCCGGTTACAGTGTTCTTGGAAAACCGTTATCTGTTTTACGAATTGGTATGGGGGAAAAGCAGGTGTTCTATAGTGCTTCCTATCATGCGAATGAATGGATCAACACGCCGGTTTTATTAAGATTTGTTGAGGATTACGCAAAGAAGCTTGTGAGTGGTGAAATGTTTTATGGGGTAAATCCCGGGAATCTGTTCTTTCAATATGAATTATTTGTTTTGCCATTAGTAAATCCGGATGGAGTGGATCTGGTAACCGGTACATTGGACAATGAAAGGGCAATTAATGAGACGCAGCAGATTGCAGCTAATTATCCACAGATTCCATATCCGAATGGATGGAAGGCTAATATAGAAGGTGTTGATTTGAACCTGCAGTTCCCCGCTGGGTGGGAATTGGCAAAGCAGATTAAAGAAGCAGCCGGATTTGTTGGTCCTGCACCCAGAGATTATGTGGGAGAGGCACCGCTTACAGCACCGGAGAGTCTTGCGGTTTATACCTACACAGGACAGCATAACTTTTCTCTTATTCTCGCCTATCATACACAGGGAGAAGTGATTTATTGGAAGTATCTGTATTATGAACCGATTGTTTCGTGTAGGATGGGTTTGTTTTTTGGTTTGGTTTTGTTTGTGTTTTG
>CALZEZ010000365.1 GCA_945643825.1 uncultured Lachnospiraceae bacterium | reverse complement strand
TTTTGGCGGAGTTTCAGGAGATGCGGATAAAGCAGTAGAAGCTTTTATCAATGAAACACTTGAGTATAATCCGGATGTGAAATGTTCTCATCACGAGCACAACCACGGGGAAGGACATACATGTGGCGAGCATGGATGTGGAAGCCACAGTTGTCATTAAGAAGTGAGATTGCCATCGGATCATAAGATGAAAAAATAAAAGGTATTGATCTATAAAGAGGGAAGGGAACCCGCATCATCAAATTTGCTTGTGATGTCGGGTTCTCTTTTTATTTGCATAATGATATACTTTTATTGTGGTTAGAAAAATAAAGCATGTACAAAACTCATAGGAGAAAGATGTATACTTATGACAACATTTGGTGATAAAATTAGGAAGTTGCGAAAAGAGAAAAAAATGACTCAACAAAAGCTGGGTGATATGGTGGGCGTTTCTCATAGAACAATTCGATCTTGGGAAGTTGAAGGACGATATCCGAAGCAGAGTAGTTTATATCAAAAACTGGCAGATGCATTTCAGTGTCAGGTTTCTTATCTTATGAATGATAATGAAACCGTGTGCTTGGGTAATGATGAGCCAAGTGAATATGCTGGTGCTAAACAGGCAAGGCAGATTCTTGAACAGGTAGCTGCTTTATTTGCCAGTGGAACTATGACCAATGAGGACAAAACTATTTTCATGGATGAGATGACGAGACTTTATCTGGCATCAAAAAAGAACAGAAGAAAATGGTAAGAAGAAATGAACTGTTTTGTTTTCTTGCTTGATAGAAAAGAAGAATAGAACGTATAATAGTGTTAATGATCCAGAGAAGATTGCTCTGGAAATAGAATTATTCGTACCAGTGGTGCGAGTATAGAGTAGGAGTGAAAGAATGGTAGAAGATACTATGTTTTCCGGGGAATCGAAAAATATTGAGTACAAGGTATCCTTACCTGATAAAAGTGAAAAGTACATGAAGACAATCGTAGCTTTTGCCAATACACAAGGTGGCAAGCTGATTGTTGGAGTAGATGATAAAACACACCAGATTGTTGGTGTGGAAAATGATGTGTTGTTTCAGCTGATGGATGGAATTGCCAATGCAGTTTCTGATTCCTGTGTGCCACAGATCATTCCTGATATTGAGCCACAGACAGTAGACGGGAAAACGGTCATTGTTGTATCAGTAGAAGCTGGAAAGAACAGACCGTATTATCTAAAATCAAAGGGAAAAGATAATGGTACTTATATCCGTGTTGCAGGTACATCAAGACAGGCATTTCCGGAGAAGATAAAAGAGCTGGAAATGGAAGGAGCCAGAATCTCATGGGATGAGCTTACTTGTGTGGGTTATCCTGTTTCAGAGGAAGCAACAGAGAAACTTTGTCAGGATATTGAAAAGTTCTGGAAGAAAGCAGGAATGTCAGAACATTCTGTAAAGAAAGAGCAGCTGATAAACTGGAAAATCTTGAAGCAGAGCGAGGGACAGCTTCTGGCAACGAATGCCTATGCATTGCTGACATCAGATTATTTTTCATTCGCCAAAACACAATGTGCGGTATTCAAGGGAACAGATCGTGCAGTGTTTCTGGATAAGAGAGAATTTACAGGACCGATTTACACACAAATCGAAGAAGCAGTAGATTTTGTATTGAGAAATATTCGGCTTGGAGCAACGATTGATGGATTGGTGCGAAAAGAGAAATATGAGCTACCGCCGGAAGCAATTAGGGAAATGATTATTAATGCCCATTGTCACCGTAACCTGTTAGACGAATCCTGTATTCAGGTCGCAGTTTATGATGACAGACTGGAGGTGACTTCTCCGGGTGGATTATATAACGGATTGACTTATGAGGAAGTCATGAATGGTCATTCGAAGATCAGGAATAAAGGCATTGCCAATATATTCAGTCAGATGGGACTTGTAGAGGCATGGGGAAGCGGAATAAAAAGAATCCTTAATGCTGCAGAAGAGTATGGACTTCCAAAGCCGAGATTTCAGGAATTTGATAATATGTTTCGGGTAGAGTTGTTCCGAGTCAATCCAATAACTGACCAAGCTAACCAAGCTACTAACCAAGCTAACCAAGATTTAGAGAGATTAGACCAAGTGGAAGATGAAAATGTACTGAGTGAGAAAGAAATAGAAATTCTGAATCTTGTACGTATGCAACCTTCAATCACGCAGAAAGAAATGGCTAATGCGTTAGATTGGAATCTTGCTAGTGTGAAGTATTATATAACCAAATTGAAGGAAAAGAATTATCTGAAGAGGCAGGGAAGTAGCCAAAAAGGGAAATGGGTGATATTAACAAAACGAGATTGACACTTGTATCAATTCGTGTTAAACTATGAAATGTAAGGAGGAGAGAAAGATGCCTAGAAAACCATCATTAGACGGCAAAGATTCTAGTCTGAGAATTAGGATGTCACCAGAGCAAAAAGAAAAGCTAGTATCTTATGCAGAGAGACATTATCAGACTATGAGTAATGTAATATTCCAGGCGTTGGACATTCTTTACGCAAGAGAAGAACAACAAAATAATAAAGAGTAAAATGGAGTTATTTTGGAGT
>CALZEZ010000364.1 GCA_945643825.1 uncultured Lachnospiraceae bacterium | reverse complement strand
AGCCTTAGCTTCATCATCAAGCTTAATATCAGTACCACGACCTGCCATGTTGGTTGCGATGGTTACTGCACCATGCACACCGGCGTCGGCTACAATCTCAGCCTCCAGCTCATGGAACTTTGCATTTAAGACTTTATGCGGGATTCCCTCTTTCTTGAGAAGAGCACTGACCTCCTCAGAGGAATCGATATTAATTGTACCGACTAGAACAGGCTGCCCTTTGGCATGTGCCTCTTTTACCGCCTCTATGATCGCACGCAGCTTCTCTTTCTTTGTCTTATATACGGCATCCTGATGATCAATACGCTGTACCGGACGATTCGTGGGAACAGATACCACATCCATTCCATAGATATCACGAAACTCCTTCTCCTCCGTCAGGGCAGTACCTGTCATACCTGCCTTCTTATCGAATTTGTTAAAGAAATTCTGGAACGTGATGGTCGCAAGCGTTTTGCTCTCTCTCTTCACCTTCACGTGCTCTTTTGCTTCAATCGCCTGATGCAAACCATCAGAATAACGGCGTCCCGGCATGATACGTCCGGTAAATTCATCGACGATCATAACCTCGCCATCCTTGACCACATAATCCTGGTCTCGGAACATCAGGTTATGCGCACGAAGTGCCAAAATAATATTGTGCTGAATCTCTAAATTCTCCGGATCTGCAAAGTTCTCAATATGGAAGAATTTTTCAACTTTCTTAACGCCCTGCTGTGTCAGATTAACAATCTTGTCCTTCTCATTCACGATGAAATCGCCGGTCTCCTTGCGCTCGACACGAAGAATCGCATCCATCTTGGACAGCTCTTCCATGTCAGCACCACGCTGCATCGTGCGCGCCAAGATATCACAGGCTTCATAAAGAGTCGTGGATTTGCCGCTCTGACCGGAGATAATAAGCGGTGTACGCGCCTCATCAATCAATACCGAGTCAACCTCATCTATAATTGCAAAATGAAGATTTCTAAGTACGAGCTGTTCCTTGTAGATTACCATATTGTCACGCAGATAATCAAAGCCAAGCTCATTGTTGGTCACATAGGTGATATCACAGTTATAAGCCTCACGGCGCTCCTCTGCCTTCATATCATTTAAGACAACACCAACCGTAAGTCCTAAGAATCGATGCACCTGTCCCATCCACTCAGCATCACGCTTTGCCAGATAGTCATTGACCGTAACAACATGTACTCCTTTTCCATCCAGCGCATTCAGATATGCCGGAAGAAGACAGGTCTGTGTCTTACCCTCACCTGTGCGCATCTCGGCGATACGTCCCTGATGTAAAATCACACCACCGATTAGCTGTACCCGATAGTGCTCTGTATTAAGCACACGCTTTGCTGCTTCACGCACAGTCGCATATGCCTCCGGAAGAAGATCATCCAACGTTTCTCCCTCTTCCAGACGTTTCTTAAACTCTTTTGTTTTTCCCCGTAATTCTTCGTCAGAAAGTGCATTCATTGTGGAACGGTAGCTTTCAATCTTATCTACAATCGGTGTAATCCGACGAAGCTCCCGCTCACTATGAGTTCCAAACACCTTATCAACTAATTTCATGATTTACCCTCGATTTCTTCTAGGATTATGAAAAACCTATCTTTTATTTTATCAAATCTGCCCCTCTGTTTCAAGTAGTAGTTCGGTATCTGCAAAAGCTTACAAAAGCTCATCTACCACCAGCTCCTCATACTGCCTTGTGTAAAGATGATAATACTCACCTTTCCTGCTCATCAGCTCCGAATGCGTTCCCTGCTCAATAATCTTTCCATCAGAGACCACCAGAATCACATCCGCAGTTACAATCGTCGACAGCCTGTGCGCAATGACAAACGAGGTTCTTCCCTTTATCACCGTGGAAATGGCATCCTGGATTGCTTTCTCCGTCATGGTATCAATCGAGCTAGTCGCCTCATCCAGAATCAGAATGCGCGGATCTGCCAGCAGAGCCCTCGCAATGGACAGAAGCTGTTTTTCTCCCGTTGAAAGGAAATCACCACTCTCTCCGATTTCCGTATCCAGCCCCATCGCAAGCTTTTCCATCACAAAATCCGCAGATACCATTTGCAACGCCTGCAGAATCTCGTCATCGGTTGCATCTGTTTTACCATACCTCAGATTATCCCGAACCGTACCGGAAAACAAATGTGGTGTCTGCAGCACATAGCCAATATTGCTATGCAGCCATTTTAAGGATCTTTCTTTGACATCTCTTCCGTCAATCAGTACTCTACCCTCTGTCGGCTCAAAGAATCTGCACACGAGGTTGACCAGTGTGGACTTTCCGGCTCCGGTCTCACCCACAATGGCAACATTTGTTCCCTGCGGAACTTCCAGATTAAAGTGCTCCAGAACAAGCTCTTCTCCATCCGGATAGTGGAAGGTCACGTCCTCAAAGGTCATATCCCCGTGAAGAGGTTCCCAGTTCTCGACCTTGGGTTCAAAGGAATCCCCATACCTTGCAACTACCTCCGGACTGTCAAACACCTCGCCCTCCGTTGTCACCAGCTTGTGATATCTTTCGATATTGACCTGAATCGCTAACATCTGCGAGATTGCATTGATGATAT
>CALZEZ010000363.1 GCA_945643825.1 uncultured Lachnospiraceae bacterium | reverse complement strand
AACGTCTCTGCGTAATACCGTTGGTCTTGTTATTGAATTTCTCAGGCATCATCTCATAGAAATCCTTTAATTCCTGATTCTTAAGGATCTCTGTGTGAAGTCTTGCCACACCGTTTACGGAAAATCCGGCTACGATTGCCAGATGCGCCATCTTAACCTGTCCGTCATAGATGATTGCCATCTTGCGGATCTTGTTCTGCACATCCACGCCGGTGTTGCGATAGCGCTCCTCAATCTGAAGAATGAAGCGGCGGTTGATCTCCTCCACGATCTGATAGATACGGGGAAGCAGACGGCTGAACAGCTCGATCGGCCACTTCTCCAGTGCCTCTGCCATAATGGTATGGTTTGTGTAAGCACAGGTCTTGGTCGTAACCTCCCATGCCTCATCCCAGGTAAGATAATACTCGTCCATGAGGATACGCATCAGCTCTGCGATCGCTACGGTCGGATGGGTATCATTTAACTGGAAGATATTTTTCTCATAGAACTTCCGAATGTCCTGATGATTCTTCATATATTTCTCGACTGCACACTGTACGGATGCAGAGATGAAGAAATACTGCTGCTTTAAACGAAGCTCCTTACCTGCATAGTGGTTATCGTTCGGATACAGCACCTCCGTAATATTCTTGGCAAGTGTCTCCTGCTCAACTGCCTTCTGATAGTCTCCCTTGTCAAAGGAATCAAGCTCAAAGCAATTCACCGGCTCCGCATCAAAAATCCGAAGGGTGTTGACAATACCATTGCCATATCCGATCACCGGCAGATCATAAGGCACGGCACGAACTACCTGATAGCCTTCCTGTACATAATGATTGCGTCCTTTTTCGTCGGTTCTGACTGTCACATAACCGCCAAACTTCACTTCCTTGGCATATTCCGGGCGGCGAAGCTCAAACGGATTGCCGTCCTTTAACCAGTTATCCGGCACCTCCACCTGATAGCCGTCACGAATCTGCTGTTTGAACATTCCGTAATGATAACGGATTCCGCAGCCGTAAGCGGGATATCCCAGGGTTGCAAGGGAATCTAAAAAGCATGCTGCCAGACGTCCCAGACCACCATTTCCCAAGGCAGCATCCGGTTCCTGATCCTCAATGGCATTCAGATCAAAGCCCAGCTCATCTAAAACCTCTTTCACGCCGTCATAAGCCTGTAAATTTATCAGGTTATTGCCAAGTGCTCGACCCATGAGAAATTCCATGGACATATAATAAACCTTTTTGACATCCTGTTTGTCGAACTCCTTCTGTGTCTTCATCCAGTAGTCAATTATCTGATCTTTAATCGCATACGCCGATGCCTGAAAAACTTCCTGCGGAGTTGCCTCCTCCAGATTCTTGCGATACAGTGTCTTCACATTGTATACAACACTTCTTCGGAATAACTCTTTATCAAAGGATAATGTTTTTTTTGCTGCCAAGTATTTTTCCTCCTATCTGCGAATCTTCGTTTGTAATCATATCACAATCTGACGGATTATTTAACCTTTTGAACACAAATTGTCACATTTTCTCCGTTGATATTCCACTCTTTTGCATTTTCGTACGTCTGATCCTTCGCGATCGTATCCGCTAAAACCTTGGTTGCGATCATCTCATGATTGCGTGCAACGATATCGGAAAGCTTCTCGTTGCCGTTTAAGGACACAAGAATGTGATCCATAACCTCAAAGCCGGAATCCTTACGCATGGTCTGAATCTTGCTGATAATCTCATAGAGGTAACCCTCCTCTAACAGCGCGCTTGTCAGATTGGTGTCAAGCACAACCGTCGTCTCATTGTCAGCCTCTGCTACATAGCCCTCCTTCTGGGCGATGTCGATCAACAGGTCGTCTCTGGTAAGCTCCACGGTAACATCACCTGCCGCAAAGCAGATTGCACCCTTTTCGTTTAACTCATCCATTGCCGCATTTCCATCGATTGTTGCAAGTGTTTTCTGGATAGCCCCAAGCTGCTTGCCGTATTTCGGGCCAACCGTGCGAAGCTGTGGCTTAAAGGTATAGCTTGTAAACTCGCGGACATCGTCTGTGAAAACAAGCTCCTTCACATTCACTTCATCCTTAACAATTTCCTGATAGAAATCGGGAAGCTCCTTTGCTCCCTTGATGAACATGGTTGCAAGAGGCTGACGGATCTTGATATTCGCTGTATTTCTTGCTGCATGACCCATTCCCTTTACCTTTAGTACCACTTCCATGTTGTCCTCAAGCTCTTTATCGATCAGGCTCTCGTCGGCAACCGGGAAATCACAAAGATGGATACTCTCCGGTGCATCCTTATCAAGGCTGCATACCAGGTTCTGATAAATCTCCTCGGTAATGAACGGAACCATGGGAGCTGCACATTTACAAATGGTGACAAGTGCTGTGTACAACGTCATGTAAGCATTGATCTTATCCTGCTCCATGCCTTTTGCCCAGAAGCGCTCACGACTTCTGCGTACGTACCAGTTACTCATTTCATCCACAAAATTGTCAAGCGCTCTTGCTGCCTCCGGAATCGCATAGCGATCCAGATTCTCATCCACCTCTTTGATCACGGTATTTAACTTGGAAAGGAGCCACTTATCC
>CALZEZ010000362.1 GCA_945643825.1 uncultured Lachnospiraceae bacterium | reverse complement strand
ACTGCATTCTGATGTCCTCGGTTTCTGCTCTGACTGATTCCGATGAAATGCTCATCCTGCGAGGCAAGCTCCTTTATCAGCTCCCACGTACGATCCTTACTTCCATCATTGACAAAGAGAATTCTGCTGTCTGCACTGATCTTTTCTTTTGCAATTAAATCATTCAGTTCTTCTAAAAAAAGCTTGCTCGTGATCGGCAGTACCTGTTCCTCATTATAACAGGGAATCACCATAAACAATCTACATGCGCTCATTTAACTCTCCAACTATCTGCGATAATAGTCAACAATCTTACGGACTGCCGCGATGACGTCCTCTACATCCTGATCTGACATCGCATAGTAAAGCGGCAGGCTCATCATCCCCTGATACAGCTTCTCCGCCTTCGGGCACAAACCGGGTTTATAGCCCAGCTTCTCATAATAGGGCTGCAGGTAAATCGGAATATAATGGACATTACACATGATATTCTCCGCAGCCATCGCATCAAAGAACTGCCTTCTGTCAATTGAAAGCTTCTCCGGGTTAATCCTTAGGATATACAGATGTCTCGTGGAATCACTGCCCTCCAGTTCCTCCTGCACCACCAGCTCCGGCAGCTGTGCAAAGGCTTCATTATAGCGGGCAACAATCTCTTTTCTTCTGGCGCTAAACATCGGAAGCTTATCCAGCTGACTGATCAGAAGTGCTGCCTGCATATCCGTCATCCGGTAATTGTAGCCCATGTCAATCATCTGATAATACCAGCCGCCCTCCGACTCCCTGGTCATCTGTGACTGTTCTCTGGTCATGCCATGAGATCTGTGCAGTAGCAGCTTCCTGTAAAGCTCTTCGTTATCGGTAAGTACCGCTCCTCCTTCTCCGGAGGTCACCGTCTTCACCGGATGGAAGCTGAAGGTCGTCATATCAGCAATCGAGCCAACCGGTTTTCCCTTGTATTTCGTACCAATGGAATGTGCCGCATCCTCAATCACAACAATGTTGTTCCTATGACAGATCTCCATAATGGCATCGAGATCCACCACCTGTCCGGTATAGTCTACTGCCACCACTGCCTTGGTCTTAGGCGTAATCGCCTGCTCCATCGCCTTCGGATCCATGTTGTAGGTCTTCTCGTCAATGTCTGCAAAGACCGGCTTCGCCCCACAATAAAGGGCACAATTGGCTGATGCCAGGAAGGTAATCGGGGTCGTAATGACCTCATCCCCATCAGAAACGCCTGCTGCCATACACGCAATATGAAGCGCTGCCGTATCATTACTGCAGACAACGGCATATTTTGCCCCCGTCAGCTCACAGAGCTTTTTCTCCAGTTCCGTAATCTTGGGTCCACAGGTCAGGTAATCACTGTGCAGCACATCTACGACTGCCTGCACATCCGCCTCATCCAGATATTGATGTCCATAATATAATTTCGTATCGCGCACGGGCGTTCCACCCGCAATTGCCGGTTTCTGCATGTCTTAATCTCTCCCACCTTATACTGACTTAAGAAAGCGCCGCATAGCGACGCTTCTTCGGTTATTCGTGAATCACATCTGTCTTTAACAAACGGCGCAAATCTTCGACGCTAAGCCACTGTGTGTTATTGCCGGAGCTATAGTAAAAGCCTTCCTCCACCTTCTTACCGGTAGGCTTCGGCATACGACTCTCACTCCAGACCATCTGCGGATAAACAATCTAGTGCTTGTCATACTCATAGGTCGTAAAGGAATCCTCGGTGGTCACCATCACCTCATGGAGCTTCTCTCCGGGACGAATGCCAACCTCCTTCTTCACACAGCCGGGGCACATTGCCTCAGCAAGATCCGTGATCTTAAACGAAGGGATCTTACTGATGAAGGTCTCTCCGCCCTTTGCTTCCTCAAGAGCCTTGATCACAAGCTCTACGCCCTGCTCGAGGCTGATCCAGAAGCGGGTCATGCGATAGTCTGTAATCGGGAGCTCCGTCTTACCCTGCTCAATCAAGGACTCAAAAAACGGAATGACAGAGCCACGGCTTCCTGCCACATTACCGTAACGAACAATCGAAAAGCTGGTATCCTTGGAGCCCACATAAGCATTCGCTGCAATAAAGAGCTTGTCCGACACCAATTTGGTTCCACCATAAAGATTAACCGGATTGACTGCCTTATCGGTGGACAGTGCAACCACCTTCTTTACTCCCATTTTGAGTGCGCAATCAATCACGTTCTGTGCACCATGGATATTCGTCTTAATCGCCTCATCCGGGTTATATTCACAGGCAGGAACCTGTTTAAGTGCTGCAGCATGAATGACATAATCCACGTTCTCAAATGCGCGCTCCATGCGGTCGCGATCTCTCACGTCGCCGATAAAGAAACGAAGCTTGTGATCGGGATCGAATTTCCGAAAATCATTCTCCATGTTAAACTGCTTGAATTCATCACGGGAATAAATAATAATCTTCTTCGGATTATAGTGCTCTAAAGCATATCTGGTAAAGCATTTCCCGAAGGAACCGGTTCCTCCGGTAATCAGAATCGTCTTGTTATCTAAAATCATGAATGGATACCAACCTTTCCGCAAATTGCGTCATAATAGCCAATTTATTATAGCATAGGCCTATGGA
>CALZEZ010000361.1 GCA_945643825.1 uncultured Lachnospiraceae bacterium | reverse complement strand
GTGACCCGGCTCAGTGTCATATCGCTTATCAGTATCACCAGTATGTGTCGAAGATGCATGCCTTTCTTAAGAGAACCGAGGACGGCTTTGCCATTGAGGGAATGAGTGCAAACGGCACCTTCGTCAATGGACGCTGCGTCAAGGGAACACAGCAGCTTCAAATGGGTGATGTCATCAATATTTTTGGACTAAAAATTGTGTATCTTGGGGATGTTATTGCAGTTTCCTCCCTTCCGGGCTTCCCTTTTTCGGCCGCGAAGAATGTCATTCCCTATACGGCTGTCTCGAAACCGAAGCCGGATGAGGCCACGCTTGCTGCCAGATTGAAGAAATACTTCCATCGTTCGCCTCGAAAATATATGCAGCCTGAGACGGATGCGATAGAGATTGAGGCACCACCGGCTGAGAAGCAGGCGGATAAGAAGCCTCTCTGGATGATTATCGGGCCGTCGTTTACCATGATGCTTCCGATGCTTGCCGGAAGCGGTATGATGATCTATTCCACGACACAGAGCGGTGGTGCAGCGAGTCCTTTTATGTTTACCGGAATTATCACGGCAGGCGGCTCGGCGATCATAGGTGTGTTCTGGGCACTTAGTAATCTCAAATACAGTAAGAAGGAGTTAAAGGAAGCTTCCGAGCTTCGTTACCGCGCCTATGCGGATTATCTGGTAAAGCGCGCGGATTACATCAAGGAACAGTATAACAAGAGCAGAATGACTCTGCTTGCAATGTATCCGCCTGCAGAGCTTGTGGCGGAATACAGCGAGGAGTCCAGTGAGCTTTGGAACCGTAATGCAAAGCATGAGGATTTCTTATCACACCGCGTGGGAAGCGGCTCCAAGAATTTTCAGATGAATATTCAGGTACCGAAGGAGCGCTTTACACTCATAAATGATGAGCTTGCCGAGAAACCGCAGGAGATCAAGAAAGAGTTCGAGACTCTCTACGATGTTCCGCTTAATATTGATTTGTTGAAAAACAAGCTGATTGGTATCGTCGGGGGAACGGATAAGAAGGGAGCCTACAGTATTGTGCGCACCCTCACAGCGCAGATTGCTGCCAGCAATTGCTACACCGACGTCAAGCTTGTCTATGTTTACGACCAGGATTACGAGGAAGAGGACTGGGAGTATACGAAATGGCTTCCCCATGTCTGGAGTGAGGACAAAAAGGTCCGTTATGTGGCATCAAACCGTAAGGAGGCCAGTGATATCTTCTTCGAGCTGACACAGATTCTGCGTATGCGCGCAGAAGAGGATGACGGTCGCAGAAGAAAGGGCTATATCCCGAAGCCCTATTACATTCTGTTCGTGTCGGATATGGAGCTGTTAAATGGCGAGCTGATCACGAAATATATGGTAGACGGCAATGCCGAGTATGGCTTGACGAGTATCATTCTGGCAGAAAGTGTGGATCAGCTGCCGAATGAATGCGAATTTGTTCTGCAAAACGACGAGTACAATTCCTGCATTCAGGATCTAAGTGTAAATGAGACCATCCAGATCACCTTTGATGATATTGATAACGACAGACTTTTACGCTTCGCGAGAAGACTTCTGCCTGTTGAGGTAAAAGAGATGGAGCGCGGACGTGACATTCCGGAGGCAATAAACTTCTTCGAGATGCACGGAGTGAAGAATCTGAATGAATTTAAGGTGGAGGATCGCTGGCGCAAAAATCGAAACTACGAGAATATGCGTGCCATGATCGGTGTCAAGGGCGGCGGAAGCCCCTGCTATCTGGATGTGCATGAGAAATACCATGGACCCCATGGACTCGTTGCTGGTACCACAGGCTCCGGTAAATCAGAGACCCTGCAGACCTACATGCTTTCTCTGGCTATTGAGTTTTCACCGGATGATGTCGGCTTTTTCATCATCGACTACAAAGGTGGCGGAATGGCGGGTCTCTTTGACGGGCTGCCGCATATGATCGGATCGATCTCCAACCTGTCCGGAAACCAGGTGCGCAGGGCGATGGTATCCATCAAGAGTGAAAACCGCAGAAGACAGCGTATCTTTACCGAAAATAATGTCAACAACATCAACTTATATACAAGACTTTACAAAAATGGTCAGGCGAGCGTGCCGATCCCGCATTTGTTCATTATCATCGATGAGTTTGCGGAGCTGAAGCGGGAAGAGCCGGAGTTCATGAAAGAGCTGATCTCGGTTGCACAGGTTGGACGAAGCCTTGGCGTACACCTGATTCTGGCAACGCAGAAGCCGAGCGGTACCGTCGATGACAATATCTGGAGTAACTCCAAGTTCAGACTCTGTCTGCGTGTACAGGATCGTCAGGACAGTAAGGATATGCTGCATAAGCCGGATGCTGCCTTTATCACGCAGGCAGGACGCGGCTATCTGCAGGTTGGTAACGACGAAGTATATGAGCTTTTCCAGTCCGGTTATTCGGGAGCTCCCTATGTGGAGATGGGAGAGGATGAGAAGGCGGATATCGCCATCATGGTCTCCTCGATTGGAAGAGAAGCGTATGTTTCCGGTAATAAGAAATCGAAGAAAAATGACAATGCAAAGAGTGTGACACAGCTTGAGGCAGTCCTTTCTTACCGTGGCGCAGTTGCAAGGGAGGAG
>CALZEZ010000360.1 GCA_945643825.1 uncultured Lachnospiraceae bacterium | reverse complement strand
GTATTCGGATTAATAGATAATTCCATGGCAAGACTGCGAACAGACGGAATCTGCGTCTCGGGTTTTAACACACCCTTCTCGATTAGCACTTGAAATCGCTCCACAATCTGTTCATAGAGTGGACGATTGTCTTTATAATCGATTACAATCATATCGCACCTCCTTATCACCTGTGTGTTACAATAGCAATCTACCATACTAAGTGTACTATGTCAAGTAGTACACTTAGTATGGTTAATAATTTTTTTCATGCAAAAAGCCCCGGAGATTTCTCTCCGGGGTCATGTATCCATATTTCAAAATCTATTTTCTGATTAACAGAGATTCTCCGGTCATTTCCACCGGCTGCTCCTTGCCCATAATCTGAATCAGCGTAGGAACAATGTCAGCGAGACATCCGTTTTCACGCAAGCCATACGCCTCATCATAATTCACAAGAATAAAGGGAACCGGATTGGTTGTATGCGCAGTAAATGGTGCACCGGTCTCCTCATCAATCAACTGCTCGGCATTACCATGGTCTGCACAGATGAATAAAACACCATCCATCTCTTTTACCGCATCCACAGCTTTACCTACACATTCATCAACCACTTCAACTGCCTTAATGGCTGCCTCCTGCACTCCGGTATGACCAACCATATCCGGGTTTGCAAAGTTGACAATAATCACATCATATTCTCCGGAACGAATGGCTGCAAGTAATTTTTCACATACTTCATAAGCACTCATCTGCGGCTTTAAGTCATAGGTTGCAACATCCTTGGGAGAATTTACCAGAATGCGATCCTCTCCCTCATTCGGTTCTTCCACACCACCGTTAAAGAAGAAGGTAACATGTGCATACTTCTCTGTCTCAGCAATACGAGCCTGTCTCATATGATTGGATGCTAACCACTCACCAAAGGTATTTGTTACAGATACCTTATGGAAAGCAACCTCTTTATTCGGAATTAACGGATCATACTCCGTAAAGCATACAAAGGTAATATCCAGACGGTTTCCTCTTTCAAATGCCGTAAATTCGTCATCGCAGAAGCAGTGTGTAATCTCTCTTGCGCGATCCGGACGGAAATTAAAGAAAATAACAGAATCTCCATTTTGAATCTTTGCAACAGCCTCTCCGTTTTTCTCAACAACAAACGGAATCACGAACTCATCTGTCTTATCGTTATCATAGGATGCCTGGATTCCCTCTGCTGCAGAGGCTGCCTTCACGCCCTCTCCCTTTGTCATTGCATCATAAGCATATTTTACTCGATCGTAGTTCTTATCACGATCCATAGCATAGTAACGTCCACTTACTGTGGCAATCTGTCCTACACCGATCTCCTTCATCTTTTCTTCAAGCTCAATCACAAAATCTTTTCCGCTTGCCGGTGGTGTATCACGACCATCTAAGAAGCAATGAACATATACCTTTTCAAGACCATTTCTTTTGGCAAGCTCCAGCAAACCGTATAGATGTGTATTATGACTGTGAACACCTCCGTCTGACAGAAGCCCAAACATATGAAGGGCACTGTTATTCTTCTTACAATTATTCACTGCCTTTAGCAAAGCCTCATTGGTGAAGAAAGATCCGTCCATAATCTCCTTGGTAATACGGGTCAGTTCCTGATACACAATACGTCCTGCTCCCATATTCAGATGTCCAACCTCTGAATTTCCCATCTGTCCGTCCGGAAGACCAACCGCCATTCCACTGGCATTACCCTTTACAAACGGACAGGTGCGCATCAGCTCGTCCATTACAGGTGTTTTTCCCTGTGCAACCGCATTTCCCTCCGTCTTCTCATTCAGCCCATATCCGTCAAGAATCATCAAAACAACCGGTTTTCTATTCATTTGTTATTCTCCTCATTCTTTGTCAAACAATCATTTTCGAAACGCCATAAGCATTATACACGTTTTTAGCTGACAGGGCAAGATTGGATAAATAAACTTATCCCAACTTATTCCCACTCAACCATAATAAGAAGCTCTCCTTCCTTCACACAGATGCGCCCCTCCTGTTCTGGAAAAAACTCATTGCTGATTCCAATCGGAAAATCATTAGTCACCACAGCATTTTCCAACGAATACTTCATTCCTGCAATGGTAACACCCTTCGCACATTCTCCCAAAGAAAATAAGGATAACCGCCCTTCTACACCACGGTGGAACGTTATCTCTTCATTCCGAATGACCGTGATCAGATTACTGTGTGTTAAAAGATATCCAACTGCGCCCTTCTTCTTTAGGAAAAGCAGAGTCTGTATATTTGCGATGGAATGATCCAGTCTGCCGCCAAGGGCACCATAAAAAAAGAATTTTCGATATCCCTTTTCTAATCCAATACGGACTGCTGCAATGGTATCCGTATCATCCTTCTCGGGTCTAAGCCTTTTTACCTTGTCTGCGTCATCCATTTCCATCTGTTGCAGCTGCGCAGTGTCAGTATCCGACACCGAATCGAAATCGCCAATAATCAGATTCGGTTCGATTCCAAGCATGCGACAGTAAGCAAACCCACCGTCAACCGCAATCACATAATCTTCTTGCTCGACCGGTATTTCAATGGGTACAAACTCTCCGGCACAGACTAAAATGCATTTA
>CALZEZ010000359.1 GCA_945643825.1 uncultured Lachnospiraceae bacterium | reverse complement strand
AGCTTCTGTCTGTTTATGCTGTCGATCGCGCTCTGCTATACAACCTGTGCGGTGGTCGTCTTTTTCAGGGATCTGGCGCAGATTATCAACATTGTGCTGCAGATTGGCATGTGGGCGACACCGATTCTCTGGAATATGGATGATGTGCTGAAGAACTCTCCGCGCGTGAGAATGGTGATTCAGATCAATCCGCTCGTCTATGTGGTGAACGGATATCGGAGCAGCCTCTGCGAGAAAATATGGTTTTTCGAGAATCTCCCTGCCACCCTGTATTTCTGGGCGGTCACTGCAGTGCTGCTTGGCTTGGGAATGCTGATATTTAAGCGTCTGAGGGTTCATTTTGCAGATGTATTATAAAAGGGAGATGTCATGAGTCGAGAGATTGCAATCGAAGTAAAAGATGTACAGAAGATGTACAAGCTTTATGATAGAAACAGAGATCGTGTGAAGGAAGCGCTTGGCTTAAGCCGGAAGAAACGCTATAAGGAGCATTACGCCCTAAACGGAATCAGCCTGAATGTTCATAAAGGGGAGACCGTGGGTATTATCGGAACAAACGGCTCCGGGAAATCCACGATCCTCAAGATCATCACCGGGGTTTTGAATCCGACAGCCGGAAGCGTTTCGGTGAAGGGCAGGATTTCTGCGCTCCTTGAGCTTGGTGCCGGCTTCAATATGGAATACAATGGCATTGAAAACATCTATTTAAACGGCACAATGATGGGCTTTTCCGAGAAGGAGATCGATGAAAAGCTGCAGGATATCCTGGACTTTGCGGATATCGGTGAGTACGTCTATCAGCCGGTAAAAACCTATTCGAGCGGTATGTTTGTGCGGCTCGCCTTTGCCGTTGCTATCAACATTGAGCCGGAGATTCTGATTGTCGACGAGGCACTGTCTGTCGGTGACGTATTCTTTCAGGCGAAGTGCTATCACAAATTTGAGGAATTCAAGGAACAGGGCAAAACGATTCTGTTCGTAAGCCATGACTTAAGCAGCATCAGCAAATACTGCGACCGAGTTGTTTTACTCAATCAGGGAAATAAGCTTGGAGAGGGCTCTCCCAAGGAAATGATAGACATCTATAAGCGCGTGTTAGTCGGACAATATGATCCGTCCGGCGACGATGATACCGGGGAAGCTGCAGAAGGTGAAGAAGCCAGTGACGAGCAGCTGCCCGCAGATGCGCAGGCGAAGGAGCCGGTTCGGGCGACCGCTGTGGAAGAACAGAAGGATATCGGTCGTAATCCGGATCAGCTTGAGTATGGAACACAGGCAGCTTTTATCGAAAAGGTTTATGTGACGGATGAGAAGGGGACGATTACGACCTCGATTCTGAAGGGTTCCGAGTTTACGATTCATATGGAGGTGAGCATCCGGGAGGACATTTCCTCTCCGATTTTTGCGTTTACCTTTAAAAATATCATCGGTGTGGAGATCACCGGCACCAATACCATGTTTGAGAAAGCGTTTCTGTCTCCGGTAAAGGCAGGGGAACGCATGCATGTGACGTTTAAGCAGCAGATGGATCTGCAGGGAGGCGAATACCTGCTGTCCTTTGGTGTGACAGGTTATAGCGGAGATACCTTCGAGGTATATCATCGCCTGTATGACGCACTGAATGTGACCGTGATTTCGGACAAAAACACCGTTGGCTACTATGATATGAATTCGGAAATTGAAGTTGCACCGATGTAGGAGGGGAAGACGTGACCAAGGATCAGGAACGGATTGGCAAAATCTTATTAGACTATAAGTATTATCCCGGCGAGGATCTCTACTGCGATGGTCAAATCGAGGAGGAGCTGTTAACAATTGCCAGAGACTGCTCGGAAAAGGAATATCCGCGCATTATCGGGGAGAGGAAGAACTGGCCGATTCTGTATCATTTATCTCCGCTTCGGGAGAATATCGTGGACTGGGTGCCTCTCACAGGGACGGAGAAGGTCTTAGAGATCGGAGCCGGTTGCGGAGCCATCACAGGAGCTCTTGCTAGGAAGGCAGGGAGTGTGACATGTGTGGATCTGTCGAAGCAGAGAAGCCATATCAATGCCTACCGCCACCAGAACCTGGATCATGTGACGATTCATGTGGGTAATTTTCAGGACATTGAGCCCGAGCTTGCCTGTGACTTTGATGTGATTTTCCTGATCGGTGTCTTTGAATATGGGAGAGGCTACATCGGAGGAGAGAATCCATACGAGGATTTCTTAAAAATTATATGTCGACATAAGAAACCGGATGGCCGTATTATCATAGCCATTGAGAATAAATATGGCATGAAGTATTTTGCCGGCTGCGTGGAAGATCATCTTGGCACCTATTTCTCCGGAATTGAGAATTATAAGGAGAAGTTCAGCGCCAGAACCTTCTCGAAGAGAGGTCTTGAGACGATTTTTAAAAACTGTGGGATAGAGGATTATTCCTTCTATTATCCGTATCCGGACTACAAATTTATGACGACCCTGTATTCGGACCGGTATCTTCCGGTTAAGGGGGAGCTCTCGAACAACCTTCGCAATTTTGACAGGGAGAGGCTCCTATTGTTTGATGAGAGGGATGCCTTTGACGGAGTTATTGAGGAAGGGATGTTCCCGG
>CALZEZ010000358.1 GCA_945643825.1 uncultured Lachnospiraceae bacterium | reverse complement strand
ACGCGGATAGAAAAGAGTAGCAAATATACTCGGTGAGATTTATAATAACGTATATCACAGAACCACTGTCACGATAAAGCTTCCCCTTGAGAGCGTGGAGTCCCCGAATACCTATCGGAAAAATGTCCGTCCTAAGGATTTTGCCCATTTGTTCCGGGGGAAAAGGATCCTGCTTGCGGAGGACAATGACATGAATGCCGAAATCGCCATGGAGATTTTGCGAGAATCCGTAAGCTTGGCGATCCGACAAAATCAAACATTCCAATTATCGCTATGACGGCCAATGCCTTTGAGGAGGACCGAAAAAAAGCTCTGGACAAAGGGATGGACGGTTTTGTGTCCAAGCCGGTGGAAATCAACAAGCTGTTTGATACCCTGAAAAAATATTTGGACAAGTAGATATTAGAGCACAAAATCACCTGAAATGGAGAGGTGTATGTTTCAGATTGGCGAATTTTCGAAAATAACACAGGTTTCGATACGAATGCTGCGCTACTATGACCAAAACAACCTGCTGCATCCCGCCTATGTGGATGCGGAGAGCGGATACCGCCTGTACACGGCAGACCAGATTGACAGACTCCAGAAGATAGTCCGATACAGAGATTTTGGATTTGGGGTAAAAGAGATTGCAGAGCTTCTAAAATGCAAATCCGCAGACGAGCTGTCTGAGATGATGCATAAGCAGATTGAAAAAACGCAGGAGGAAATCGAGCTGGCTAGAAAGAGGCTCATAGATCTCAAAAGCTTTTTGCAGGATACGGAGGATAAAAAGGAAACGCCGGGTATCTCGATTGTGCTTCGCTCCATACCGGAGAGCTACTGTCTTACGCTTCGAAGACGCGCCAGGGATTATTACTGTGAAGCGGATATGTGGCAGGAATTTATGCCATTTGCCAGAGGACTTGAAAATAATCCCTGCTTCACTCTTTACCATGACCTGGATTATCGTGAGGAGGATGTTGATATCGAGGTCTGCGTGGAAGCACCCGATTCGTTTGTCCTACCCTCAGAGGCTCCTGCAAACGGAGCATTATCCTTGAGAACCATCCCGGGAATCGTCAATGCGGCAAGTTTTATTGTGTACGGACCCTATTCCAACATAGCCGGAGCCTACAAGCAGTTTGCTTACTGGATAGAATCCCATCCCGAATACCGGATGGCAGGCGCAAGCAGACAGATCTGCCACGTATCCTACGGGCAGACAGACGACGAAAGCAAATTTGTGACGGAAATGCTCATACCGCTGGAGTACACCTCTCTGTGATAAATTGTGGAAAAATATACGAAATGGAGATTAACGTGCGTACTTTATATGTGTCTGATTTGGATGGTACTTTATTGAGAAGCAATGAAGTAACCTCGGAATACACCAATAATGTCATTAACAGCCTGACGCAGCAGGGAATGATTTTTTCCTATGCGACGGCGCGCTCCCTCGTTACAGCCAAGAAAGTCACCAGGGGACTAAATGCAAAGATCCCCCTGATTGTATATAACGGAGCATTTGTAATGGACAATATTACCGAGGAGATATTGATTGCCAATTACTTCGACGAGTCGGTGTATAGCGTGCTTGATGAATTGTTTGCAGACAATATATATCCGATCGTCTACGCGTACATAGAAGGAAAAGAGAAATTCTCATTCATACCGGAGCTATGCACGACAGGCATGAAGAAGTTTCTTGACAGCAGAAGTGGTGATATCAGGACAAATGTTGTAAAGACAACAGACGAGCTGAAGAAGGGAAATCTTTTCTATATTACCTGTATCGACGAACCGGATAAGCTTAAGCCGTTCTACGAGAAATATAAGAACAGATTTCATTGTGTTTATCAGAAGGATATTTATACAGGGGAGCAATGGCTCGAGATTATGCCATTAGCCGCGTCAAAATCAAATGCGATTAAGCAATTACAGGAATTACTGCAATGTGAGAAACTGGTTGTATTCGGTGATGGAATCAACGACATCGATATGTTTGAGCTGGCAGACGAAAGCTATGCGGTTCAAAATGCGCATGATGACCTAAAGAAATATGCCACAGCGATTCTTTCATCAAATGATGAGGATGGCGTGGCAAGGTGGCTTGAGCACCACTTTCATCCAACACAAGTCCACCGGTGGAATATCTCAGATACCATAACATCCTTGCGCATGATAGCGTCACTCTTCCTGCTTTTCCTCCCTTTTGGCACTGTTAGCTTTCTTGTGACTTATACCCTCACCGGTCTTACGGATGTGCTCGACGGATGGCTGGCGAGAAAAACAGGAACAGCCAGTGATTTCGGCGCAAGATTGGACAGTATTGCTGATCTGCTGTTTTATGGCATCGTACTTTTCCGACTCTTACCTGTATTATGGCAGAAAATGCCGACTGCAATCTGGTATGCCGTGGCCGCCATTATCCTGGTGCGACTGGGAGCCTATGCTGTGGCGGCAATCAGATACCATCGCTTTGCCTCCCTGCACACGTGGCTAAATAAGCTGACCGGAGTGGCAGTATTCCTGTTGCCTTACATGCTTGCAACTGCACTCGGAGTCGTGTTCGGTTGGATAGTTTGTATACTCGCATTTATGGCGTCGACAGAAGAGCTGATGA
>CALZEZ010000357.1 GCA_945643825.1 uncultured Lachnospiraceae bacterium | reverse complement strand
ACAAAATGCCATCTGGGAAGCCATTCCATAAATGTTTTGATTGTTTCTGCATTCACCTCGATACCTGAGATTATCGGATAGAAGAGAATAAAGCAGACAAGTGCCGCCTCCAGAAGCACGACAGAAACATTTTTCCACCGCCGCTTCAGATAGGGCAATGAATAGGAAAGAATCTCTGACAGAATCAGTGCACAGGCATAATACTGGTAGATAAAAACTGTCCTCGTGATAAACATCCATGGCACCAGCATGGACAGATAGGCAATCGACAGATAACCGGCTTTTTTATCCCGCAGAAAGCAAGCCCGGTAAAGGACATAGACAAAGGCGGCGAAGCCGCACCACCAGATCACAGGATTCCCCATGGTGACCACCATACTGACCCGACCACTTACCTCGTTAAACGCACCGGCATCCACGAGCGGAACCCAGTCAAACAGCCAGGAATACCAGGGGGACTCATAGGGATGATCAAAGGTGATTACACTGTGGAAGCGAAACATATCTAAGGAATTAAGCCAGGCTGCCTGCCAGACGGAAACTCCCCGCACACGAGCCATCGGGATATAGGAAGCCACGTATACGGACAGAAGACCCGCCACAAAGCTTACTCCTGTGACCACAAACCGTAGCCATGCACCGCGCACGATGACTCTGTTTCCCCGATATGTATAGAGCACATACAGGAAGGTTACGAAGAATAACAGGGCGATGCCGGCAGCCGCGTAGAAGCCGGTCCACTTGCAGGCACATGCCGTTCCGGTCATGACAGCTCCAATCAGAATATACAATAGCTCGCCCGGGGAGATATTCCCTTTTCCCTGCAGGATCTGCTGCTTCCACCGGGAGAGCTGATAGTACATAAGTGTGAACATGAACAGGATAAAAAGTGCCACAATGCTGTCAATCGTGGCGATTCGTGACAGCGTCAGATGCATAAAATCCAAAGTCACGAGCGCACCCGCAATAGCAGCATACCTTGTCTGCCCGGTCAGCCGCAAAGCCCACAGATATATGACCGGTATCACAAGAACCCCGGCTAACGCACACACGCACCGCCATCCAAAGGGTGTCACTCCGAACAGATACACTCCTGCCGCCATGAAAATCTTTGAGAGAGGCGGATGCGTCCACTCATAGGTATCCATACCCTGCAGAAGCTCATAAGCGCTGCGGGAATAGTAGATCTCGTCAAACATCGTGCCATAATAATAGCTGTTTGTTACAGGATAGAGCTCCTGCTCATCAAACAACTCCGGATAGCGGGCGGAATTGACCGGAAGCAGCTTATCACCATTCTCATTAAATATTACAAGCTCGTTAAAGACCGCCTGCCTGTCTCTTGCGACAAGACCCAGATAACGCAGCTTCTGATTGACCTCGATGGTTCCCCAGCGGTAGACACTCTCCGCCATGGAATCCTCCTGTATGACCTGCCATGCTTGTGCATCCTCGTCGTAATACGAAACTGCGATCGTCCGCTCCTCCATATGTCCGAGGAACAAAGAAAGCTCTTTTATATCCGTTTCTTCCCCAAAATCAAGAACGATTTCGTTTCCCCTTTCCTTCGTGGCGTCGAGTATCAGAAAGCTCTCCGGGACATGGAAGCTTCCAAGCCGGAAGAAAATGAGAACAGCACCGCCAAGGGTGAGCAGAGTCATAAAAAGCCCATCCCGCACAGAAAACCCCGGGGCGGTTGCCTCCTGCAAACCATCATTTTCATCCCTGCTTTTCTTATTTAATATTTCCAGAAAGCAATGCCACAGCTCTTTGAGCCTTGCATGATTTTTTCGTAAAGCAAGCACGGTCCAGGTAAGTACAAAAAGAAAACACACCAAAGTAAAGCAGGCAAGTATTCTGATTGTTCCGGAGATTTCCGGGTGATTATCCCGGATCAGATACGAAAAGCCGATTCCGTAGAAGCCCAGAAAAAAGGACAGGGCAAGCAGAAGAATTCTCGCCACGAACCGTTCATTTTGTCCTGATAAAAAATCATTACGATGAAATACGACAAAACCGATTCCGAAAAAAAGGATGGAAAATCCCAACACCAGATACAGTGAAAACATTGTTCTTTAGCTCCTATAGAAAAAGTCAGGCCGTATGACCTGACTTTTTATTCTGAATTATTTCTCTAATTCGGTTCCTCCGAAATGTGCCATGAGATTCATGAACCCGCAATAACCATTCTCGTCTACAAGCGACATCAGATCAGCACCTGCCGGGATATCGACACGATAATGCTTACCCTTATAGCGGAATGTAATCTGAATCGGACGACCGCTGTCCTGCAGCTTCTGATACACATCGCCCTTGAAGCTTACCCAGTTTCCGGTATCTAAGACAATCGGATCACTGCTTGGATTTGCTACAGTACTATCTGTCTGGGTCTTCTTTTCGATATCTGCTATCATATTACTGATTTTGTCCTGGAAAAGCCCGTAATTGTTCTCCGGTGTCTGCGGCACCTCATGTGGCTCTTCATCCGGTACAGTCTTTTCGGAAACAGATACACTACTTGTTTCGACAGTAGATGTAGCAGAAGATGCAACAGAAGGTGCAACAGAAGGTGCAACAGAAGGTGCAACAGAAGGTGCAACAGAAGGTGCAACA
>CALZEZ010000356.1 GCA_945643825.1 uncultured Lachnospiraceae bacterium | reverse complement strand
TTTCCTTTGACAATTTTAAATGGCAGCAGGACAACCGTATCTCTGTGAACGAGAGCTTCCGGGCGGATTACCTAAACCGCGTGCTATACCGTTGCCCGGCCTGCCAGACGGAGGGCAGGATGGTCGGAAAAGGAACACGTCTTACGTGCGGCAGCTGCGGCAAGACCTATGAGCTGACCGAATACGGACGGCTTCATGCCACAGAGGGCGAAACGGAGATCGCGCACATCCCCGACTGGTATCGTTGGGAGCGGGAATGCGTGCGCCGTGAGCTGCAGGAGGGAAGCTATCGGCTGGACACCCCGGTAACCATTTATGTGTTAGTCAACACCAAATGCATCTACAAGGTTGGCGAGGGAAGACTTACGCACACGACAGAAGGCTTTCATCTGACCGGCTGCGACGGAAAGCTTGACTATAAGCAGAAGCCGTCGGCATCCTACAGCCTCTACTCCGATTACTTCTGGTACGAGCTTGGGGATATGATCTGCATCGGTGACCTCGACACGCTTTATTACTGCTTCCCGAAGGAAGGCGGCGATGTCGTGGCCAAAACCAGACTGGCGACCGAGGAGCTTTATGAATTGACGACAAAAGGAAGAAGAGACCGGGCATGAGAAAAGATAAATTACTACTGCAGCTATACACAGCCTTTCTTAGAATTGGAGGACTGACCTTTGGCGGTGGTCTGACGATGCTGCCGATGTTAAAATATGAGCTTGTGGAAAAGAAAAAGTGGCTGAAGGAGGACGAGCTTTTGGACTGCTATGCGATTGGACAGTGCACGCCAGGCATCATCGCAGTCAACACAGCGACCTTCGTGGGGTATAAAAAAGCGGGCATTGCAGGAGGAATCTTCGCGACGCTTGGCATGATCACACCCTCCCTCGTGATTATCACCATTATTGCCGCCTGCCTGCAGAATTTTATGGATAATGTATGGCTTTCGCATGCTCTCATGGGCGTTCGCGGTATCGTCTGTGCGCTCATGATGAACACGGTACTTAATCTTGCGAGGAAAAGCCTGATCAACAAGACCTCCGTTGTAATCTGTGCGGTTGTCTTTGCTGCAGCGCTTCTGACCAATATTCCGACGATTTTGATCGTATTTCTTGCAGCGGTTGTCGGAATTGTGCTGGAGGTGCTTCATGCTTAATATAGTGGTGGAATTATTCTGGGAATTTTTTAAGATTGGACTATTTGCGGTGGGTGGCGGACCGGCGACCCTGCCGTTTCTTATGGAGCTTGCAAAGAAAAAGCCCTGGTACACGATGCAGCAGCTCACGGATATGATCGCGATCAGTGAATCGACACCGGGACCGCTCGGCTTAAATATGGCGACCTATGCAGGCTTTACAACACTCGGCTGGTATGGCGGTCTTGTATCCTCTTTAGGACTCGTGCTTCCAAGCATTGTGATCATCATTTTGATCGCCCGGTTTTTAGAGAACTTTAATCAGAATTAATATGTACAGGCGGCCTTTAAAGGAATCCGCCCGGCGGTGACCGCCTTAATTGGAGCGGCGGTCTTTAACCTGTGCCGGGTATCCCTGTTTGCGCAGACGGAGGGCGTACTCACGCCTCGCGTCAACTGCATTATTTTAGCGATCGTGGTATTCGGACTGCTCCAGATTAAGAAGCTGAACCGGTTTCATCCGGCGCTCTGGTTTTTAATTGGAGCGGTTATCGGAATCATCTTCCGCTTCTAGTCGGTTAAAGCTGCACGCATGATCGTGTGCTTGAGGATGACGGTGGAGGTCAGCGTGCCGACACCGCCCGGAACGGGGCTGATACCGGCAACAATTGGATGCACCGCGTCGTAGTCCACGTCACCGCACAATTGCCCGTCCACAAAGTTGATTCCCACATCGATCACGATTTGATCCGGATTCGTATACGCGGGCGTGATCATTTTTGCAACTCCCGCACACGCAATGAGAATATCGGCACGTCTGCATTCTGCAGCCAGATCCTTTGTCCTTGTATGACAGATGGTGACGGTTGCATTTTTATTTAAAAGAAGCATCGAAAGCGGTTTGCCCACCACGACACTGCGGCCGACAATGACGACACGCTTTCCGGTACAGTCGATTCCATAGCCGTCGAGAAGCTCGACGACAGCCTGCGGCGTGCAGGGAGCAAAAACCAGAGTGTTTCCTCTGCCGGAGAAAACTCCTGCAAGATTCAGCTCACTCATGCAGTCCACATCCTTTGATGGATCGATGATTGCCGCAATCTGCTTCTCGTCAAGGTGCTTCGGAAGCGGGCGAAATACGAGAATACCATGAACCGTTTCATCCTCATTTAAGGAAAGAACCTTTTTTTCAAGCTCCTCCTGCGTCACGTCCTCTGCAAGCTCGTGAACAGCAACAGCGGCGCCGTTATTTTCAAAGCGCTTCAGAATTCCCTTCTCATACGAAAGGTCATCAGGATTTGCCCCGACGCGCACGATCGCAAGCTTCGGGGTGATACCCTTTGCAGCAAGTGCTTCCATCTGGGGTGCAAGTGCAGCGCACATCGACTTTACGACCGGCATGCCGCGAAGCTCTTTTGTCGTGGGAGCCTGCTCCAGAGACGAGGTGAGCAGCTTTCCGCCAATGCCTGCGATCACGGCG
>CALZEZ010000355.1 GCA_945643825.1 uncultured Lachnospiraceae bacterium | reverse complement strand
AGGACACGGATTACTATTGCACGATGAGTATGGGCGTTGTATTCTTCCCAGAATATGGCGAGGATGTGCAGGAGGTCATAAAGAAGGCAGATATCGCCATGTACGAGGCCAAGCGCTCCGGAAAGAATCAGCTGGCATTTTATTCGGACAGTATTGATTCGGTATCGACCAGACGGCTCGATATGGAACGCAATATGCGTGAGGCGGTACTGGATGATTTTTCTCAGTTTGAGGTATACTATCAGCCAATAATGAATGTGCAGCAGGAGGGAAATCCTTGTGTGGGAGCCGAGGCACTTATTCGTTGGCATAATGAGGCCATGGGCTTCGTTGCACCTGCAGATTTTATTCCGCTGGCCGAGTATCTGGGACTTATCATGCCCATCGGCAATCATGTTTTATATGAGGCATGCGAGGCCTGCCGGTATTGGAATGATCACGGACATCCGAATTACAAGGTAAATGTCAATCTGTCGGTCATTCAGCTTTTACAGGCAGATATTGTGGAAGTGATTGAGGATACCATTAAAAAGACCGGAATAGATCCACATCATCTTACCCTGGAGGTGACAGAGAGTCTTGCCATTAACGATATGTTTCGCATGCAGAATATTCTTTCCAAGATCAAGGAGCTTGGCGTAAGACTTGCTCTGGATGATTTCGGAACCGGCTATTCTTCGCTAAATCATATTCGGGAGATTCCGTTTGATGTGATTAAGGTGGATCAGGGCTTTGTCAAAGAGCTTGCCGAGGACGCTTATTCGCAGGCCTTTGTCAAAATGATCGGTGAGCTCGCCGAGACGCTGGGAAAGAGCATCTGTGTCGAAGGAATTGAAACAGAGCAGCAGCTTCGAGTGCTAGGTGATATGAATATTCTCATGGTACAGGGCTTCTATTTTGATAAACCGCTCCCACGTGAAGTGTTTGAGGGAAAATACATAAATACAAAAACAAAAGAAATGGATATAGAAGGAAAGGCAGCAAAATGAGTAGTGAAAGCAGACATTTTATTGAGAATATGATTGATAAGGATCTGGCAGAGGGCGTTTACTCCACTGTTCATACCCGTTTCCCACCGGAGCCAAATGGCTATCTGCATATCGGACATGCCAAGAGTATTCTTTTAAACTACGGACTTGCCAGGGAATATGGCGGGAAATTCAATCTTCGCTTTGATGATACGAACCCCACGAAGGAGAAGACAGAGTTTGTGGATTCGATCAAGGCAGACGTAGAGTGGCTGGGAGCAGATTACGAGGATCGTTTGTTTTTTGCTTCGGATTATTTTGATGAGATGTTTGAGGCTGCTGTGAAGCTGATTAAGAAGGGTAAGGCCTATGTATCGGAGCTGACGGCAGAGCAGATGAGGGAATATCGCGGAACACTGACTGAGCCCGGCAAGGATGATCCAAGCAGGGAGCGCAGTGTAGAGGAGAATCTGGAGCTGTTTTTCGCTATGCGTGATGGCAAATTTGCCGACGGAGAGAAGACACTCCGTGCAAAGATTGATATGGCATCTCCGAATATTAACATGAGAGATCCTATCATTTATCGTGTGGCGCATATGACGCATCACAATACCGGAAATAAATGGTGTATCTATCCGATGTATGACTTTGCACATCCGATTGAGGATGCCATTGAGGGAATCACACATTCAATCTGCACCCTTGAGTTTGAAGATCACAGACCACTCTATGACTGGGTGGTGCGCGAGCTGGAGTATCCGCAGCCGCCGAGACAGATTGAGTTTGCAAAGCTTTATCTGAAAAATGTCGTAACCGGTAAGCGCTATATTAAGAAGTTAGTTGAGGATGGCATTGTAGATGGATGGGATGATCCGCGTCTGGTATCGATTGCAGCACTGCGTCGCCGTGGCTTTACACCGCAGTCTATTCAGAAATTCGTGGAGCTGTGTGGAGTGTCCAAGGCACAGTCTATCGCAGAATATCCGATGCTTGAGTACTGCATCCGGGAGGATTTGAAGCTAAAGAATCCACGTATCATGGCAGCGCTTGACCCGATCAAGCTTGTTATTGACAATTATTCTGAAGATGCGGAAGAGTTCCTGGAGGTAGACAACAATTTGGAAAATCCGGAGCTTGGCAAGCGCATGGTACCCTTTAGCAGAGAGCTCTATATTGACCGTGACGATTTCATGGTGGAGCCGCCGAAGAAATATTTCCGTCTGTTTCCTGGTAACGAGGTCCGCCTGATGCATGCCTATTTCGTGAAGTGCGTGGGCTACGAGCTTGATGAGAACGGCAAAGTGAGTGTGGTTCATGTGACCTACGATCCGGCGAGCAAGGGAGGTAACAGCCCCGACGGAAGGAAAGTAAAGGGTACGATTCACTGGGTTAGTGCAAAGCATGCAGTGAAGGCAGAGGTTCGTCTGTACGAGAACATCATCGATGAAGATAAGGGTGTCTATAATGAGGACGGCAGTCTGAATTTGAACCCGAATTCCCTTACGATTCTGAAAAACTGTTATATCGAGCCTGCGGTCAAGGGAGCCAAGGCATTTGACAGCTTCCAGTTTGTGAGACAGGGATTTTTCTGTGTGGATTGTAAGGACTCAAAAGCGGATGCGCTGGTATTCAATCGGGTGGTTTCTCT
>CALZEZ010000354.1 GCA_945643825.1 uncultured Lachnospiraceae bacterium | reverse complement strand
GATGTACGATAATATCATTCCGCTCATTTTGCAGAATTCCTTTGGACTCGGAGAAACCGTGACAGGTGCATTGATGGCAATGGACAATGTGCTGGCATTGTTTCTGCTTCCGCTGTTTGGTGCATTGTCGGATAAGGTGGATACCAGGTTTGGCAAGCGCATGCCATTTATTGTTGGTGGAACCTGTCTGGCATTTGTCTTCCTTATGCTGCTTCCTTTTGCGGACAGGACGACTAATCTGGTTCTTTTTATCGTGTCATTGTTTGCGCGTCTGTTATCGATGGGATTATAGCGCTCCCCTGCGGTTGCCCTGATGCCGGATCTGACACCAAATTCGCTCAGAAGTAAGGGAAATGCGATTATTAATCTGATGGGAGCTGTCGGCGGTGTCTATGCACTGATTATGATTAAGATCTTAGTCGGAAAAGGAGACAGACCGGATTATCAGCCGTTGTTCTTAAGTATCGGAGGGCTGATGATTATTGCAGTTGCAGTTCTCGCCATTACGATTCGAGAGAAGAAAGAAGCAGCACGTGTTGCCGCAGAATGTGAGAAGTGTGGAATGAGCTTTGCAGGTGATGAGGGTATTACAGAGGAGACTGTGAAAGAAACCTCGAAAATGCCGTCTGATGTGAAGCGTTCCATGACGTTTTTATTGGCATCCATCTTTTTATGGTTTTTTGCTTATAATGCAGTTACGACCGCTTTTTCACGTTATACACGTGTGGTATGGAAGTTAGAGGGAGGAAACTTTGCAAATTGTCTGATGGTAGCCACGGTTGCTGCTATCTTAAGCTATATTCCTATCGGCTCCATTTCCAGTAAGATCGGAAGAAAGAAAACGATCATGGGTGGAGTGGTTCTTATGAGTGTGTGCTACCTTTTTGCAGCAATGTTACCAAATTATCATCCGGTGATTAACGTGGGCTTTGCTCTTATCGGAGTAGGCTGGGCTGCGATTAATGTTAACTCCTATCCGATGATAGTTGAGATGAGCAAAGGAAGCGACATTGGTAAGTTCACCGGAACCTACTATACGTTTTCGATGGCGGCACAGATTTTTACGCCTGTTGTATCCGGGTTCTTGCTGGAGCACGTTTCATACAGAACACTGTTCCCCTATGCGTTTGTTTTTTCTATTATAGCATTTCTGACGATGACGCAGGTTCGTCATGGGGATTCCAAGCCGGTGAAGAAAGCAAGTGCTTTGGAAAATTTTGATGTTGACGATTAAGAGAGGCATACAGATGAGTTTAGTTTTAATAGTATTACTGATTATTCTACTGGGAGTTGTTCTCTATCTGCTGGCGATTATGCCGAGGATGCTACATAAGCCGGATAAGGCACCTCATATGGGAGTGCTGTATGCGCACAGGGGACTTCATAACAATGAGTCGGAAGCACCGGAGAATACCATGGCGGCATTTAAGAAAGCTGTGGACGCGGGGTATGGGATTGAACTGGATGTGCAATTGACAAAGGATAAGGTTCCGGTTGTTTTCCATGATTTTACATTAAAGCGCATGTGCGGTGTGGATGGGAAGGTAGAAGATTACACCTACGAGGAATTGCAGCAGTTTCCCATCGCAAAATCAGAGGAAACGATTCCTACCTTTCAAGAGTTTCTGCAGTTTGTCGATGGAAAGGTACCACTTATTGTAGAGCTTAAGATTGAGGGGACAAACTTAGAGGTCTGTCCACTGGCTGATGAGCTGTTAAGCGGATACAAGGGCGTTTATTGTATTGAATCGTTCAACCCGTTAGGGGTGAGATGGTATCGAAAGAATCATCCGGATATTTTCCGAGGACAGCTGGCAGAGAGCTTCCTCAAGGAAGAAGAGTTTCATGGAATGCTGTATTTTATCTTGCAGAATCTTTTGATGAATTTTCTGACAAAGCCGGATTTTGTTGCTTTTAACCATCATCATACAAGGGCTCTGTCCAGAAGAATATGCAGGAGCCTGTATCACAATGTGGCGGCTGCATGGACGATCAAGAGCCAGGAGGAGCTGGATCAGGCGAGAAAAAACTACGATATCTTTATCTTCGACAGCTTTATTCCGTCTACAATGAGCTGATATTGGCAATTGTAACAAGTGTAAGAGCTTTCATTTCGTCAAAAGTGATGAAAATGAAAAACAATTTTAAATTTATAAAAAAAGTAGTGCGTGAAAGAAAGACTTCTGCTATAATATCCGTGTTACTCTTAAGCAGAGTGGCACGGTTATGTGGAAGCCGTTGAAAAATGTATGTAGTTACAGGGAGGAGAAACCGGTTCGCCGGGATATTTTTTTGCTTTAAAGTGTTAAAAAAATATCAGATACAATTCGTGCCAAACTGTGATTAGAAAAGAAAGAAAGGATGAAAGACAAACATGAGAAAATGGGTGTACTTATTTGAAGAAGGTAATGCTTCCATGCGTGAACTTCTTGGTGGTAAAGGTGCTAACCTGGCAGAGATGACAAACATTGGTCTTCCTGTTCCTCAGGGATTCACCATCACAACTGAGGCTTGTACACAGTACTACGAGGATGGACGTAAGATCAACGACGAGATCATGACTCAGGTCATGGAAGGCGTTGCTAAGATGGAGGAGATCAACGGAAAGAAATTTGGCGATC
>CALZEZ010000353.1 GCA_945643825.1 uncultured Lachnospiraceae bacterium | reverse complement strand
TTTTGATTCTGCTTTGCATGATTTTTCCGGTTTTTCAGCCGGCAGGCGTGTATGCGAGGGCAAAGGGACAGGTGGCGACACTGCCGCAGGGACTCACCTTTACTTTCGATGACTGGGGCATTCACATCCGCGCCGGCAAACAGGAGGAGGATCTGGCATGGAAAAATGTCAGAGGAATCCAGAAGGAAAAAAATATGATAATCATTTACTCTGACAAGGCCCGGGGCTTTATGTTTCCCAATAAGGTGCTGGGCTCTGTCAGAGAACAGTTCTATGAGGAAGTAAATGACAGGATCCGGCATGAGAGAAAAGCTAAGTAAACGATGGCAGTCCCTTACAATTAAAGAGAAGATCATCTGTTTTACTGGTTCCATGTTTATGGTTCTGATTATTTCCCTGTTGTTTGACGTATGGGTAGCCGGTGTCTCCATGGTAGAGATGGGCAACATCCTGAAGGACAACGCCAGAAGCAGCGAGCTTGTGCAGGCTCTTGAGGAAGAGACACAGGCCTTCGCTGTGTATATGAAGACCTCAAATGATGAGAATCTCGAGGCCTTGAGCAGAGCGATAAAAAAGAGCGAGCAGGCAGTCGGGAATCTGTCCTTTGACTACCGTGCAGTAGGAGCAAAGCGCTTTGGACAGGCATGGTCGATTCAGAACAGCTATGAGGTTTATCGGGAAAAAAGAGACCGGATGCTGGCGATGGATGCGGAAAATCCGGGATACATTGATAGCCTTTACTGTGTATACGAGATGCAGGGCTATCTGCTTAATTATGCCAATGCCTTGATGATCGACATCATCGAGGATGGAAATGAGATCTATCAGAAGAAAGTACCGGGGCTTGTTTGGGCGCCGGTTATTGTGTTTGTAGTCCTTGTTTTTCTCTGTATCGGGCTGATCGAGATGTCAAAGCTGATGAACTATTCTTTGATCGATCCGATCATGAAGCTGGTACAGGGCTCGAAAAAAATCGCGGCAAACGAATTTTTTACAGAGGATATCCAGGTGGAAAACCGGGACGAGCTCGGAGAGCTGGTTTCCACCTTTAATAAAATGAAATATGCAACAGGGCAGTATATCCAGGCGCTGGAGCAGACCAGAGTGACCCTGGATAAGCTGCATGAGGAGGAAATGGCAAAGCTTGAGATGGAGAAGCGTCTCGAGATGATGCGCTTAGAGCTTCTCAAGAACCAGATTCATCCCCATTTCCTGTTTAATACGCTCAATGTGATCGGCGGTATGGCAAATCTCGAGGATGCCGCCACAACAGAGAAGATGATCACGGCGCTCAGTGCGCTGTTTCGATATAACCTGAAGACGACAGATGCCGAGGTCATGCTGTCCCAGGAGCTAAAGGTCATGCAGGATTACATGTATCTGCAGCAGATGCGCTTCGGAAGCCGTATCCGCTTTGAAGTGACCTGCAACGTCAATAAGGATGCGGTGCTGGTGCCGGTATTCACGTTTCAGCCGCTTGTGGAGAATGCGATTATCCATGGGCTGTCGAAGAAGGAGGCCGGCGGCGTCATTCGTGTACGCATCTGGAAGGATGATGCGTATCTCCACATCACGATCGGGGATAACGGCGTGGGGCTGGACAGCGAGGAGCTGGAGATTCTTCGTGAGAAGCTTAAGCGGCAGGATGATACCGTGGAGGGAATCGGACTTGGCAACATCTATAAGAGGATACGCGCGATGTATCCCGAAAGCAGCTTTGAAATATACAGCAGAAAGGATGTGGGTACGGTAATCCGTATCGATATTCCGAATTAGGAGGACGGATTCATGTATCGCATATTGGTAGCGGATGATGAACCAATTGAAAGAAGTGTAGTCAGCAAGAAAATACAGACCTTTTTCCCGGATCAGTTTGAAATCGTGCTTGCCGAGAATGGCAGGGAGGCCGTTTCCCTGTTTCGTGAGAAGGAGTGCCAGATAGCTCTTTTAGATATCGAGATGCCCGGAATGAATGGACTGGAAGCAGCAGCGAGCATTCGCGCAGAGGATGACTACGCGTGCATTATCTTCCTGACTGCCTTTGATGAATTTGATTATGCGAAGAAGGCGATCACACTGCGGGCGCTGGATTATCTGCTAAAGCCCGGAAACGATGTGGAGCTGATCACTGCCATAGAGGAGGCAGTTCGCGAGGTGGAGAAGCTAAAATCCCAGCCTCCGGAGAATAGAAAGGAAACGTCCGAGAATACCTTGTGCTCTGAGGAGCTTGGAAACGTGAGAGTCAAGGCGGTGGCGGAGAGGATCCTGTCCTATATTGATGCCAACTATGCGCAGGATATCTCAATGCAGGATGCGGCGAGAGCAATGGGGTATGCGGATGCCTATTTCTGTAAAATTTTTAAGGAGAGCTTTGACAAGAGCTTCATGGTCTATCTGGCAGACTACCGCATGGAAAAAGCCAAGGAACTTCTAGAGGATATGACGGTCAATATCAAGGACGTGGGAAGCTCGGTGGGATACCGGGACTCCAATTACTTTACAAAGGTTTTCAAGCGGATTGTCGGAGTGACACCGACGGAATACCGGACACAGAAGCTGATGTAGCAGGTTTTGGCAGGAGTAGTTCATGAAGCAGAGAAAAGTCTTTTACGTTGGGCTGACCGCAGG
>CALZEZ010000352.1 GCA_945643825.1 uncultured Lachnospiraceae bacterium | reverse complement strand
ACCAAAGATAATATTAACATCATCTCCCGCAAGCTCCCGAACATAATCTGCTGCATCGGATGCATCTGCCAGCGAGATATCTCCGGATACATTGATAATGACATGTGTTGCCCCGGTAATTGTTGTCTCCAATAACGGGCTCGCAACAGCCATCTTAACTGCTTCCGCTGCCTTATCGTCTCCCTTACCTGAGCCGATGCCAATGTGCGCAATTCCCTTATCCTTCATAACCGTCTGAACATCAGCAAAATCAAGATTAATAATTGCCGGTACATTGATCAAATCCGTAATTCCCTGCACAGCCTGCTGAAGCACTTCATCTGCTTTCTTAAGCGCATCCGGCATAGTCGTACGGCGATCCACAATCTCTAACAGCTTGTCATTTGGAATAACAATTAAGGTATCAACATTTTCCTTAATTCTCTCTATACCAGTAATGGCATTGACCATTCTAGCCTTTGCTTCAAAACGAAAAGGCTTGGTCACAACACCGACTGTAAGAATTCCCATATCCTTCGCAATTTTCGCAACAACAGGAGCTGCACCGGTTCCGGTACCACCACCCATTCCGCACGTAACAAACACCATATCAGCACCCTTTAACGCTGCTGAAATCTCTTCGCTGCTTTCCTCGGCAGCCTTTTGTCCAACCTCCGGCTTAGCACCCGCACCAAGCCCTTTTGTAAGCTTCTCACCAATCTGCAATAAGGTTGGTGCTTTACATAATTGCAATGCCTGCTTGTCCGTATTTACACCGATGAACTCCACTCCGTCAATATTCTCTTCAATCATTCTATTTACAGCATTATTACCTGCTCCACCCACACCCACTACGATGATTTTTGCAGCAGATTCAGCATCATTGGTCTTAATCTCTAGCAAGGGTTGTTCCTCCTGTTCCAACGTCATAATTCCTAAACACTATCATATAATTATTTTTAAGATTTAGCAATATAAAGTTTCACAATGTTTCACGTTTTTTATGATTCATCCGGTTCAAAAGTTACAGATTTCGTATTTTCCGTATAATTTTCCAGACGAAGCACCCCCTTTTTTCCCTCCAAATCACCAATAATCTGTGACAGCATCATAAATTTATCATCCATATTCCTGCTCTCCCCTACACTTACCCGGACATTCTCAAAATAGATTGTCATCTCATAATTCTCATTGAAATAAATCCGATCCGCGCTGAGCCCATATTTGGTGAGCATTTGTGTGGTATCCAGAATCTGTCGAAACACCGCATCCTGTTCCACGGGAAGTGGCTGATACAAAACAACATGATCAAAGGAAAGACCAGTCACCATAGGAATTCCCTGCGTTTTCTCCGTGGATGCTTCCACCACTGTCCCATCCTTATCAAAATACATATATTGCCCCAGATATTCCACATAACCTGCCAGGGCTTTCTCATAAACAACAATTCTGATCGTATCCGGTGACAGAATCGACACATCCAACGCAGAAACAAATGGAATATTCTCTATCCCTTTCATTCTATATTTTAAAGACAGATAGAGGGAATTTCCACTCAGGGCATCTCCCATCACAAACTCCTTTATTTCATCCGCAGTGTAGTGAACATTTCCATCTACATAGATATTCTGAATAGTATACTTCTGATTCAGATAAGTAACTGTGGAAGCAAGACTGATGACCAGAACTACTATTACTACAAACAGGATAATCTTTTTATTCCTCTTATGTTTTCTTATTTCTCTATTCAATACTAATCCTTGCCCCCAGATCCCTTAAATCTCTGCAAATATTCTCATACCCCCGTTCAATATAATGCACATCCTCTATCCTGGTTATCCCCTCTGCCATCAATCCTGCGATAACCAGTGCGGCTCCACCGCGCAGCTCCCTTGCAACCACACGTCTACCATGTAATCTGCGATTTCCTCGTATAAAGGCTCTCGAATCTCTCACAAGAATATCTGCTCCCATTCGGTTAAGCTCCTCGACCATTCGAAATCGATTCTCAAAAATCGTCTCCTGCACCATACTATCTCCCTGCGCATGACAGAGTGCTGCAACTGCCGGTGACTGCAAATCCGTCGGAAACTCCGGATAAACTCCGGTAATAACGTGCTGGGCAAGTATGTTTCTGGGTGCCTTTACAAAAATGCCATCCACACCACTCTCTGTCAGAGCTCCCATTTGTTCAATAACACGAAGCGGCTCCTCCAGATGTTTGGGCTGTGCCCCCTTAAGATAAATGGTTCCTCCCGTCCCGACGCAGGCAAACAAATAGGTTCCTGCAACAATACGATCTGTCGGAATCGTAAACTCAACCTCAGAGCATGTAAGCTCTCCCGGCATTAGTCTTATTTCACGATCCACGCCGCTATCCCCGAACCAAATTTTACAGCCAATGCAGCTTAAGTATTCACAGAGAGCATCCACCTCCGGTTCTCTTGCTGCTCTCACTATCTTCGTCTCGCCCTCGGCACACGCTGCCGCGAGCAGAATGTTCTCTGTAACACCTACACTCGCGAATCTGAGACAGATATCCGCTCCATGAAGCTTTGGAGCATTGGCAAGAAAGCTTCCCTCCTTCATAACAAATTCTGTCCCCATCTCTGACATTGCCTGAATGTGCATATCAATCGGTCTTGCACCT
>CALZEZ010000351.1 GCA_945643825.1 uncultured Lachnospiraceae bacterium | reverse complement strand
GGCTATTCTTTCGGTTGAGGACCCCACAGAGCAGTATGCACTGGCACAGAGAATTTTTGATGAAAAGCTAAGTGTTCGTGAGGTGGAGAAGCTTGTTCGAAATCTTGGAAAGCCTGCAAAGGAGAAGAAGAACGTCGACAAGAGTATGGATGTCATCTATGAGGATATCCAGGAGAAGTTAAAGAATACACTGGGCACCAAGGTTGCCATTACCTCAAAAGGAAACGGGACAGGCAAGATTGAGATTGAATTCTATTCCAATGAGGAGCTGGAGCGATTGATTGACATTTTTAATGGTAGAAAGTAGAGGGATACTGTTTTGAATCTATTATCACAAATGAATCCGGTCTATCTGTTCTTAGGACTGGCTGTTCTTACACTTATTCTTCTGATTCTAGTCATTGTACAGATGGTACAGCTTGGTAAACTAAAAACCCGCTATGGCAAATTCATGCGGGGAAAAGACGGAAAAAGTCTGGAAAAGGATGTCATTGCACTGTATCAGGACAATCAATTGTTGAAGACTACAGTGGAGAAGAATAAGAAGGATATCCGTACACTTTATAAAAATATGGAGTTTACCTTCCAGAAGATCGGAATCGTCAGATACGACGCTTTCCAGCAGATGGGTGGTAAGCTAAGCTTCAGCCTTGCATTACTGAACGAGAGAAACGATGGGTTTATCATTAACTCCGTGCACGGCAGTGATGGATGCTATTCCTATACCAAAGAGATTCATGGTGGAAAATGTGAGATCACTTTGAGTAATGAGGAAAAAGTAGCACTGGACATTGCAATGGGTGAGAAGGAATGAAAAGATGTGAAGTAAACGAGTTAAAGGGTGGCGAGGTGCTGGCAGCACCAGTCCTTACGGATACTTATCAGGTTCTGCTTGGAGCAGGAACGACGCTGACTCAGGAATACATTGAGAAGATAAAGCAGATGGGAGTTTTCCTCGTAACCATAGAGGGTGATGAAGAAAATAAAGCCCAACTTATCGCTCCGAAGCTGCAGGAGGAAATGAAGCAGTCGGTGGGAGCTATTCTTGCGCAGCACACGTACAAAAAGGATGGAGAGCTTAGCAAGCTCGCAGCCACCACAGATCTGATGATCGATCACATCACAAAAGAAGAAAAAGTGATGGATCATGTCTACGAGATCAGAGAGCACAGCAGTGATCTCTACGAGCATTCCATTAATGTATGTGGTTTATCAATATTAACCGCACTCAATCTAAAGATGGATCCGACGATGATTCATGACATCGGTGTGGCAAGTTTACTTCATGATCTGGGACTGAGATATCTTACCGTAGATTATGTAGATAAGGAAATAGATGAGCTTTCAAAAGCAGATCAGGTGGAATACCGCAAGCATCCGGTTTATGGCTACAGTGCACTCAAATATGAAAACTGGGTCACCGGAAATGTGAGAAATATGGTGCTCTACCACCACGAGCAGATGGATGGCAGGGGCTATCCGCTCCGGGCAAAGATGCTGACCTTAGAGAGCCGGGTATTAAATATATGCGATGCGTTTGATGAGATGATCTGTGGAATCGGATGCAGAAAGCGAACCGTTGGAGAAGCACTTCAAACGATGAAGGAGTATGGAACCAGCCGGTATGATGCAAGAATTCTGCAGTCCTTCCTGCGCTTTACGGCAGTGTATCCTACGGGCACCTATGTCGTGACCAATGAGGGTGAGATTGCCATGATCATACGCCAGAATGACGCGGCACCGGACCGGCCGGTACTCATGATAGTAAAGGACAGCAGCGGAAAGATGGTGGACAAGAAAATCTTAAAGGATATGATGGTTCAGAGTGATATTTTCATCGAAAGAACCGTTGAGATATCATAAGAAAGTATCTATATAGAGGAAAGAGGAGTAAATTATGATTGATATCAAATTTCTAAGAGAAAATCCCGACATTGTGAAAGAGAATATCCGGAAGAAATTCCAGGATGAGAAGATTGCTCTTGTCGATGAGGTGATCGCGTTAGACGAGAAGAGCCGTAAGACACAGCAGGAGGCTGACGAGCTTCGTGCATCCCGCAATAAGATTTCCAAACAAATCGGAGCACTTATGGGACAGGGCAAGAAGGAGGAGGCAAATGCCTTAAAGGAGCAGGTTTCTGCCAATGCAAAGCGTCTTGCCGAGTTAGAACAGCTTGAGCCCGAGCTTGAGGAAAAGATAAGAAAAATCATGTTAGTTATTCCTAACATCATTGACCCTTCTGTTCCGATCGGAAAGGATGATTCCGAGAATGTAGAGATTACCAAATACGGTGAGCCGGTAGTTCCTGATTTTGAGGTTCCTTATCACACGGAGATCATGGAGAAGTTAAACGGTATTGATTTAGACGCAGCGAGAAAGGTCGCAGGAAACGGCTTCTATTACCTGATGGGTGATATCGCAAGACTGCATTCCGCTATTCTTGCCTATGCGAGAGATTTCATGATTGGAAGAGGCTTCACTTATTGTATTCCGCCCTTTATGATCCATGGCAATGTGGTATCCGGTGTTATGAGCTTTCCCGAGATGGAAGCAATGATGTATAAGATTGAAGGAGAGGATCTGTATCTGATCGGAACCTCGGAGCACTCGATGATCGGTAAGTTCATTGATAC
>CALZEZ010000350.1 GCA_945643825.1 uncultured Lachnospiraceae bacterium | reverse complement strand
CCCCCAAATTCTTGTAATTTTCTTAATTCCCTCGGTGAAAGAGCTGATAAAGCATATTCGTAAGAAGCCGAAGATAACGATACACCGGTTCCGTTATAATAAGGAAGAGAACAAAAAGCATGCCGCATCTTCCCGATATTTCTGTAATCGCAAACAAATCCCGCAAAAAGAAAATGCAAAACAGCCAACCGGTAAACATCACACCGATCAAAATCCAATGCAGCTTATTCATCGGGCAGGATATGGAATAAAGTACCATAAATCCAACCACTCCGATTAAGATGCAGCAACAGGTCGATACCTCATTTCCATACACCCCAAACTCGCGACAAACGATTCCAAAACCAGTCACAATCATGAAATCCGTCAAACCGGCCGGAAGCGCCTTAAGCATCACATTTGTCATAAAATGTCCTTTTATTCTCTCCTTGTTGGACTCCAACGCCAGAATGAAGGAGGGCGTTCCAATTGTGAATAATCCGATCAACGATACCTGTGCAGGTTCTAACGGATAATCCAGCATAAAAAGGACAGAAAGTAACGATAACAATAAGGAAAAAATATTTTTTACAAGAAACAGACTGGCTGAACGCTCTACATTATTAACTACTCTGCGCCCCTCCAACACCACAGAGGGCATCTTTGAAAAGTCCGACTCCAATAACACCAGCTGCGCCACCTGTGCCGCTGCCTCTGACCCTGATGCCATTGCAACAGAACAGTCTGCTTCTTTTAATGCCAGCACATCATTAACTCCGTCTCCTGTCATTGCAACTGTTTTTCCCACAGCCTTTAGAGCTAATACAAGCTCCCTTTTCTGCTCCGGTGCAACTCTTCCAAAGACCGTATACTTCCTGACAGCCTGTTCATAATCCAAAGGCGTCGAAAGCGTTCTGGCATCGACAAACCGCTCTGCGCCAGGGATCCCTGCTTTCTTTGCCACATGCGATGTAGTCACCGGATTATCTCCGGAGATTACCTTTACCTCCACGCCTTGCCTTTCAAAATAAGCAAAGGTTTCCTTTGCCCCTTTTCTGACAGGATTGGACAAGAGCACAAAGCCTAACGGATTCACTTCTTCCGTCAGCTCCCCGCCATCCAAGAAACCCGGATACCCGGCAAAAACCACAACACGATATCCCTTTTGACTAAAGCTCTCCACCATCTGTGCATACTGTCCAAATCGTTCCCGCAAAACGCACTCCGGTGCTCCAAGAACATAGGCTTCCTCTCCAAAACAAACTCCGCTGTATTTATAGACCGAAGAAAAAGAGATTACTTTTGTCGCTATTTTTCCGTTTCCTTCCCGATATGCAGCTTTCAATGCTTCCATTGTATTATTGTCACTTGCCTGTGCTGCGACAAAATCACCCAGTAGAAGCGCCAGATTCTCTGTTCTCTCCTGTCCGCTTACTGCAACAAGCTTATGAACCTTCATTGTATTCTCGGTAATCGTTCCTGTCTTGTCCACACAAAGAACATCTGTCCTCGCCAGTGCCTCAATACATTTCATATCATGCACCAGAACCTTCTGTCTGGCAAGTCTCATGACAGATACCGCCAGTGCCACGCTTGCAAGCAGGTACAATCCCTCCGGTATCATTCCAAGTACTGCCGCAACCATCCTCGTCACACTGCTTCGAAATGACGCATCCATATAAAAATACTGCTGGGAAAACAGAAGAATCCCGATCGGAATGATTGCCACTCCCACAACCTTGACCAGTCGGTTTAACGCACGGATCATCTCTGATTGCTCTTCACTCTTAGTCTGCGTTGCCTGCAGAGTGAGCTTGGAAATATAGGATTCAGCTCCCACTTTCGTCAGTCTGCCCACACATCTTCCTGACACAACAAAGCTACCGGACAGCAAATCCTCCCCTTTATGTTTTTCTACATCATCCGACTCTCCGGTCAGAAGTGCTTCATTGACCCTGACCTCTCCCTTCAATATAATCGCATCTGCCGGAACCTGATTTCCGGCTTCAAAAATAACCACATCATCCAGCACCAGCTCAGCAGCATCCAGAATCTTACTCTTTCCGTCCCTGATGCATTTTATGTGTGGTACATTCAGAATAGATAGCTCATCCAACGTCTTTTTGGATCGAATCTCCTGCACAATGCCAATCATTGTGTTGGCCAAAATAATAGGAAGAAATGTCAAATCACGATAGGATCCCACTGCAATCAATAGAACCGCAATCGTTACAAAAATAAGATTAAAATACGTTAACGTATTTGATCGAATAATCTCTTTCACGGATTTTGTCGCCGAATCTACAGGCGTATTCATTTTTCCGGATTTTATTCGTTCTTCAACCTCTTCACCTGTTAATCCCTGCATATTACAATCCTTTCCTGACACGTTTTTCTTATTATACGCAGTTTCCTTTTTTTCACAAAATATTTTAAAAAAAACATATTGACATACTCCGACTATCGTGGTATTTTATACTACGTCAGATTTACTATGTTTGTCGTAGTACGATAATCATAGCACGCCTGTCATACTACGACTATCAATATAAGGAGGAACCAACATGACCAGTATCAGCAGTGATGTTATTCGCGGCTACAATGATACCATGATCCTCTATCTGTTACTGAAATCTCCATCCTATGGATATGAGATCTGTAAGCAGAT
>CALZEZ010000349.1 GCA_945643825.1 uncultured Lachnospiraceae bacterium | reverse complement strand
GACAGACAATACCTTCTTTGCATGCTCCTGACCAATCACATAGTCATCGAGAAACTCTTTAATCTCTACCGGTTTAAGAAGATTAATCTCCAAGGATGCTGCTTCCTTCTCGCTGTCCTCGTATTCCTCGTCGATAATATCCGAACAGATATCGATACACTCATCACAAATATACACACCGGCAGGTCCTGCAATCAGCTTGCGGACCTGATCCTGTGTCTTATTGCAAAAAGAGCATCTTACCTTATCGTCAGAATTTCTTCCTGCCATTCTTCTACTCCTTTATTTGAGCACTTATTTGTTCTCCATGCTCTTTCTGTCCAGAATTACCTCATCGATGAGACCATATGCTTTTGCTTCTTCGGCAGTTTTCCAATTGTCGCGCTCGGTATCTGCTGCAATTGTCTCATAATCTCTGCCGGTATTCTCTGCCATGATCTGATTCAGATGCTCTCTCATGCGCAGGATATGCTTCGCTGCAATATCAATCTCTGTAGCCTGTCCCTGTGAACCACCGGAAGGCTGATGAATCATAATCTCTGCATTCGGAAGCGCAAAGCGCTTTCCTTTTGTTCCTCCTGCAAGCAGGAATGCCGCCATACTCGCCGCCATTCCGATACAGATGGTCGACACATCGCACTTGATATACTGCATAGTATCGTAAATAGCCATGCCCGATGTAATCACTCCGCCCGGGGAATTAATATAAAGCTGGATATCCTTCTCTGGATCCTCAGCCTCCAGAAAAAGAAGCTGGGCGACAATCAGACTGGCTGTCGTCTCATTCACCTCTTCCCCAAGGAAAATAATCCTATCCTTCAGTAATCTGGAATAAATATCATAGGAGCGCTCTCCCTTACTGGTCTGCTCCACAACATACGGCATTGATGCCATAAACTACTCCTCCTCTGCTTTAGCAGCCTTTGCTGCCTTCGGTTTGCTTTCTTTTGCATTTTCCACAACAAACTCAACCGCCTTACCGACAGCCAGATCCTTCATAATCTGTTTCTTCTCTGCCTCACCAACGATCTCCTTTATCTTATCTAACTCCATCTTATAGGACTCAGCCATCTTCTGAAGCTCTGCCTCGTAGTCCTCCTCAGAAACCTCGATGTTTTCAGCCTGTGCAACCGCCTCTAATACCAGACGTGACTGGATGCGTCTCTCCGCATTCGGTCTAACCTGCTCAAGCATCTTGTCCACAGTAAGTCCTGTAAACTGGAAATACTGTTCAATGGACATTCCCTGCATCTGCAGTCTGCGGGCAAAATCATCCACAATCTGTCTCTGCTGTGTCAGAAGCATAGCCTCTGGAATGTTCATCTCGGAATCCTTGATAATGGCATCAATGACTGCTTCCTCTTTCTGATTCTTTGCATCTGCTGCCTTTTTGTCTGCAAGGGTTTTCTTCACATCCTCTTTGTACTCCGCAAGAGTATCAAATTCAGAAACCTCTGCAGCAAATTCATCATTTAACTCCGGAAGCTCTTTCTGCTTAATCTCCTTAATCGTACACTTAAATACAGCCGCCTTACCCTTCAGTTCTTCTGCATGATAATCCTCCGGGAAGGTAACATTAACCTCTACCTCTTTGCCGATCTCTGCGCCTACTAACTGCTCTTCAAAGCCAGGAATGAATGAGCCGGAACCAATCGTCAGCGGATAATTCTCACCTTTTCCACCTTCGAAAGCCACTCCGTCAACAAACCCTTCAAAATCCAATACGGTCTCGTCTCCATCCTTGACAGCTCTGTCCTCAACGCTTATTGTGCGCGCATTTTTCTCACGCTCCTTATCAATCTCAGCATCCACCTCTGCATCGGTTACTTCCACATCAATCTTATCTACCTTGACGCCCTTGTATTTTCCTAATTTTACCTCCGGCTTCAATGCAACCTCAGCTGTAAAGATAAACGGCTTACCTGCCTCGATCTGTACAACATCAATCTTCGGAGAAGAAACAATTTCCTCTTCGCACTCAGCCAGAGCCTTGTCATATGCATCAGGGATCAGTGAATTGGCTGCATCCTCGTAGAATACACCCACACCGTACATCTGCTCGATCATCTTACGGGGTGCTTTGCCCTTACGGAAACCGGGAATGGAAATCTTGCCCTTCTGTTTCTGATAAGCTTTCTCAATTGCTTTGTCAAACTGCTCTGCTTCGACCTCAATTGTCAGCTTCGCCATGTTATTCTCTAATTTTTCTACCTGTAAACTCATTTTATACAGTTCCTCCTATACGAATATATGCTATGTTTTGCCCATAGTCACAGTCATTTTAGAATTATAGCATAGGCTTACTAAAAATTCCAGTCATTTTTCAGAATCTTCGCACCAAGCAACTGCACCTCGGACTGTTTGTGTGTCGAGAACAAAATCAAGCGTCCATTCCGATATTTTCTGATAAATTCTGCCGTCCTCTGTCGATTCTCTTCATCCAGACCATTGAAGGGTTCATCAAGAAGTAAGATATCTCGATCTGACAAAAGACATCTTGCCACCTCAGCGCGTCTCTTCATTCCCAGGCTATATTCCCGCATCGGTTTTTCGAGATCTTCCCTTGTTAGCAGCTGCTGCAGTATCTGTGAAAGCTGCTCTGACCAGATTCCTATTAATGCCAGATTTTGCTCAAGCGTAATATCAGGCACAAATCTG
>CALZEZ010000348.1 GCA_945643825.1 uncultured Lachnospiraceae bacterium | reverse complement strand
CACGTGGTTGCCCACAACAGATTTTGAGTCTGCCTCGTCTGCCATTCCGACACGCCGGCAATTCACTGACGAAAAATAGTATATAATATCTTTTTCCATCTGTCCAGTGGAAAATCAAATTTTATTCGAAAGCCACCTTAAGCAATAAACAGTACGCCCAGGGTTCCCGGACCACAATGGCTCGAAATAACGCCGCCTGCTCTGGTTTCAATAATTTCCCCAAAACGCCCCATTTCCTTAAGATACTGACGCACCTTTTCCACATCAGCCTCATCGCAGCCGGAGTGTGTAATGAACACTCGATCACATCGACAAGTCTCTAAATCCTGCTCCAGATCCTTCACATAGGATTGAATAACAAAACCCATTCTGCCACGGTATTTCCTGTCACTTCGCATTGCGCCTGCTTCAACCACAATCTTCGGATGCAGTTTAATTGCGCTACCCAAAAGAGCAGCCAGTCCACTGCATCTTCCTCCGCGATGAAGATACACCAAGGTGTCCACAACGAAGCTTGCACGCACTCTTGGAATCAGAAGCGCAATCTGTTCTGCTATGTCAGCCGCATTTCTTCCGTTTCTTGCCATAATCGCCGCTTCTACCACCAGCAAGCCGATTCCTGTCGAAAGATTTCGCGAATCAACAACCGTTACAAGCTCTTCCGCCTCCAGCTCTGCTGCCGCAAGTCTCATCACATTAGCAGATGTAGACATCTCCTCAGAAATAGCAAAACATAGCACTTCCCTTTTTTGTTCTACGTAAGGCTTGAGCAGCTCCACTGCAGCTTCCATGGACGGAGCCGAAGTTTTCGGTGTTGTTTTATGCTCATCGCTCCACTGAAAGATTTCGTCCGGCGTAATATTCTTCCCATCCTCATATTCTTCCTCACCCAGACGTATATGAAGGGGCAGAATATCAATTTCATACTTCCCTAACAATTCTTTTGACAAATCACAGGTACTGTCCGCAACAATTTTAACCATATCAGAATCCCATCTTCTTATAGATTTCAAATCCGTCAAGCGTAGCAAAGTAATCCTTTGGTGTCTCGGCACGTCTGATTAATTCCACACTGCCATCCTCCCGTAAAAGAAGCTCTGCACACTTTAGTTTTCCATTATAATTGTAGCCCATGGAATATCCATGCGCCCCCGCATCATGAATAAACAGATAATCCCCCCTGTCAATCTTAGGAAGCTTTCTGTCAATTGCAAACTTGTCACAGTTTTCGCAAAGGGAACCGGTAACATCATAAACATAGTCACAGGGAAGCTCTTCCTTGCCCAGAACAGTAATATGATGATATGCGCCATAAATTGCCGGTCGCATCAGATTCACTGCGCACGCATCCACACCGATATACTCCTTATAAGTATGCTTTTCATGAATTGCCTTCGTCACTACCGCACCATATGGTGCCATCATGAATCTTCCCATTTCAGTATAAATAGCAACATTACCCATTCCTGCCGGCACTAATATTTCATCATAAACACGATGTACACCGGCACCAATCTCATAGATATCATTTGCAGTCTGCTCCGGTCTATACGCAACACCAACGCCACCGGACAGATTAATAAACTTGATCTCCACACCTATTTCTTTTTTTAGTTCAACGGCCAGTCGGAACAAATCACCTGCTAACATGGGATAGTATTCGTTGGTTACCGTATTGCTTGCCAGGAAAGCATGTATTCCAAAATACTTAACTCCACGCTCCTTAAGCATACGAAAGCCTTCAAACATCTGCTCTTTCGTAAATCCATACTTGGCATCTCCGGGGTTATCCATGATTCCATTACAAACCTCATAAACTCCACCCGGATTGTATCGACAACTCATCGTCTCTGGAAAATGTCCATTCAGAATACGATCCAAAAATTCAATATGTGTGATATCATCCAAATTGATGATCGCGCCGATCTCATTTGCATACGCATATTCTTCATCCGGTGTGTCATTGGAGGAAAACATAATATCTGTCCCATCAAGTCCCATTGCCTTGCTGAGCATCAGCTCTGTCAAGGAAGAACAATCATTTCCACATCCATATCCTCTCAGAATCTCAATCAATCTTGGATTCGGATTCGCTTTTACGGCAAAATACTCTTTAAAGCCCTCATTCCAGGAAAAAGCTTCCTTTACAGCTTTTGCGTTCTCCCGAATGCCCTTCTCATCATACAGATAAAAAGGTGTTGGATACTGCTGTGCAATCTTTTCTACCTGCTCTCTACTGACAAATGCCTTTTTACTCATACTGTCCCTCCTCTAATGCAAAATATCACTAATCAAGGTCAATATACACAAATGTAAAATACATGTCAATAAAAGATTACCCAAGTGCCACATCTAAGGCCATCATCAGTGTAAATCCCGCTGCAAAGAAAATCGTACCCCAATTTGAGTGGGTTCCCTCGCTCATTTCCGGTATTAGTTCCTCAACAACAACATAAATCATTGCTCCAGCAGCAAAGCTTAACAGGTATGGTAAGAAAGGAACAATCCATACCGAGGCCAGAATTGTCAATAAGGCTGCAACCGGTTCCACTGCCCCCGACAATGTACCATACAAAAAAGCTTTACTCTTTGACATTCCTTCCGCGCGAAGAGGCATGGAAATAATTGCTCCCTCCGGAAAATTCTGAATCGCTATTCC
>CALZEZ010000347.1 GCA_945643825.1 uncultured Lachnospiraceae bacterium | reverse complement strand
AGCAGCGTGGGCAGTTGTCACCATTACCATCACCTTCCTTGTATTAAAGAAAACGATTGGTCTTCGTGTTTCTGCTGAGGAGGAGATTATCGGTCTTGACGCAACAGAGCATGGTCTTCCCAGCGCATACTCCGGTTTTGCTATTCAGGATCTGTCTGCTACCATGGATGTCAACGAGAATACAGATCTTGGTGAGAGCGCATATGAGAATGCAAGTCAGGCACAGATTAATTCTGCTGTCAAGGTTGTCGAAGAGAAGACACTCGATGAAAGCGGCGTAGAAGTTAACACCGGCATGCATAAGATAACGATCATTGCAAAGCTTTCCAGATTCGATACCTTAAAGAAGGCACTGAACGAGCTCGGTGTAACCGGTATGACCATGACTCAGGTAATGGGCTGTGGCGTACAGAAGGGTGCCGGCGAGTACTATCGTGGTGTTGAGATGGATGCCACCCTTCTTCCGAAGGTTAAGGTTGAGGTTATCGTCAGCAAGATTCCTGTAGAAAAAGTCATTGATGCGGCTAAAAAAGCTCTTTATACCGGACATATCGGCGACGGCAAAATTTTCGTTTACAACGTACAGAAGGTTGTCAAGGTTCGTACCGGTGAAGAGGATTACGCAGCCCTACAGGATGTTGAATAATACATAAGCATTTCACTATTCCCATATTAATATTTTTCGCAGAGTCCCGGATGCTTCCACCATCCGGGACTTTGCATTTGCCCGGTAGATTTGGTACAATATGCGTAGCGAACAAAGAATAGTGAGGGAAGAAAATGCAGACATGGTATTATGAAGTGGTATCCATTGATGGCGATTATGCAAACCTGAGGAGAACCGACATCGAGATGGAGGACTTGAAGCTGGTTGCCAGAGCACTTTTGCCGGCAGAAATCTATGAAGGCTGTCAGTTAAAGTATGAATATATGCAATACGAAATCATTTGATTTCATATGGAAGAGGTGTTGAAATGAAGTTACCGAATCTACTCGACAAGAACCGCCCGATCAAGGAACAGCTATTTTATCTGATCTGCATCGGTGGGCTAGTCGCAGATGTTTTGTCGGAGCTCTTTGTAGGACTTGTTCTGCATCAGACAGGCTCTATGGCAGGCAGCTTTGCCGGTGCTGTGATTTTACTGTCAGCCCTCTGGGTTGCAAAGCGCAAAAGCCTGAAGCTTGCAGCCGGGATGGTCTGCTTTCTGATCACCTTTGTCGTATTTCCGATTACCTTTCTTCATGCGGGTGGCATCCACAGCGGTATGTCAATCTGGCTTTTACTGGGAATCGTGTTTGATTTCATGCTGTTAGAAGGTATCTCGTTTTATCTTATTTTGGGGCTGAGTATCAGTGCTTATATCCTGATCTTTTATCTCAGCTATTGCTTTCCACAGCTTCTTTCTATGGAGTTTTCCCCAAAGATGCAGTATGTGGATATCCTGCAGAGCCTGATCATTGTCGGAGTCATTTTGGGAGTGATGGTCAGGGAACAGCTAAAGGTGTATCAGAAGAAGTGTGACGAGCTTGAGAAGGCTTTGAAGGATCTTGAGCGGGCAAATGAAGCGGAAAGACGCTTCTTAGCAACCATGTCGCATGAAATTCGTACGCCCATTACGGCTATTATCGGCATGAACGAGATGATCCGCCGAGACAGCAGGGAGCGTTCCACGCTGGAATGTGCGGCAGATATCCAGGCGGCCTCGCAGATACTGCTCACTACAGTAAATGATATTCTGGACTTCTCCAAGATCGAAGAGAATAAAATGGAGCTGTTTCCAAGAAAATATGAGCTTGCAGAGGTTTTAGAGGATCTCGTCCAGATGCTTCGTGTCAAGGCTAACGAAAAGGATCTGGAGCTGCGTGTTTCTGTAGATGCAAACATCCCGTCGGTGCTTATTGGTGATGATGTGAGGATCAGACAAATCGTGACGAATCTGATCACGAATGCCGTGAAGTATACCACAAGGGGGTATGTTTCTTTATCGGTGAGTGGAGAAACTGATGGATCCCGATGTAAACTGAAGGTGAGTGTGAAGGATACCGGCCGTGGAATCAAGCCGGAAGACATGGATAAGCTGTTTCGCAGATACACACGTCTTGACGAGCGCAAGTTCGGTTCCGGTGGCGGAACTGGTCTGGGACTTGTGATCTGCAAGGAATTTTTGGCTCTTATGAACAGTGAGCTTGAGGTGGAGAGTGAATATGGCGTTGGAACCACGATGTTCTTTACGTTGGAGCAGGAGATCGTGGATGCAGCGCCGATCGGCGACTTTGAGAAGCGGATGAGTCGCAGGGCAACAGGAAGCGACTACAAAGCGAGTTTTCGCGCCCCGAAGGCGCGGATTCTCGAGGTGGATGACAATGAGACAAACCTCAGGGTTTTTAAGGGATTACTCAAGTATACCGGTATCATAGTAGATACTGTCTCAAGCGGTGAGCAGGCACTTCAAATGATACAAGAGCAGCATTATGATTTGATTTTCATGGATCATATGATGCCTGAGATGGACGGTGTCGAGACCCTCCATAGAATGAAGGCGATGGAACAGCATAAATGTCAGGGCGTTCCGGTTATTGTAGTGACTGCCAATGCAATCATGGGAAATCGAGAGAAATATCTGGCAGAGGGCTTTGATGCCTATCTGAGCAAACCGATCAATGTGGCAGAG
>CALZEZ010000346.1 GCA_945643825.1 uncultured Lachnospiraceae bacterium | reverse complement strand
GGTGGAGTAGCTTTTTCCGGAGAACTGTACGTGAACAGAGGACTTGATTTCTTTTGAGGTTGCCTTCTTGGCAGCCTTCTTTACTTCATTGGTTGCTTCCTCAACAATCGGCTTGATCTCCTTGGATACTTCCTTGGAAACATCCTTGACAGCCTTCTTTGCTTTTTTAACAGAAGGACTCTCGTTTGCTGCCTTCACAGCCTCTACAACTGCATCCTTTGCTTCCTTTGCCTGTTTCTGAATGGATTTCAATTTTTCTTCCATAATAATAACCATGCCTTTCTAAGTGAAATAGTCGATAGTGATTTTGAAGTAGTGTAGTACAAATCCGTATGGATGTCAAATGTTTACGATTTTTTAATAATTATTTTCTTTTTATTTTGCTGTTGGGGTGTTGACATTGCTGGGGGTTGGTGGTACTTTATCTACAGAACGTGTTAGCACTCTTTGATGTCGAGTGCTAATAACTGGAAGCAGATACATTTGCTTACCGAGGTGATGAGAAAGGATGGGATACGGATGCAGTTAGATGAGAGAAAAATGAAAATCCTTCAGGCAATCATCCGTAACTATCTGGAGACGGGCGAGCCGGTAGGAAGCAGAACCATTTCGAAATACACGGATCTGAACTTGAGCTCAGCAACGATTCGAAACGAGATGGCTGACTTAGAGGAGCTTGGCTACATTGTTCAGCCCCATACCTCAGCAGGCCGGATTCCCTCGGATAAAGGCTATCGCTTCTATGTTGACACGATGATGGAGGATAAGGAGCGCGAGGTTGAGGAGCTTAAGGGAATGCTCCTTGAGAAGGAGGAGAAGATGGAGAATCTTCTCAAGCAGGCCGCGAAGCTTCTTGCAACAAGCACCAATTATGCGACCATGATTTCGGCACCTTCATCCCATCATAACAGAGTAAAATTCATACAGCTTTCCAGAGTGGATGCGCATCAGCTCTTAGCTGTTGTAGTAGCGGAAGGAAATCTGATCAAGAATACGATTCTTCCGGTTGAGGAGGAGCTAAGCGACGAGACTCTGTTGAAATTAAACATGCTGCTCAATACGCATCTGAACGGACTGGCGATTGACGAAATCAGTCTTGCAATTATCTCCGTGATGAAGCAGCAGGCAGGAATCCACAGTGACATCATCGGCAATGTGATTGATGCCGTGGCAGACACGATTACGCATGAGGAAGATTTAGAGGTGTACACAAGCGGTACGAACAATATCTTCCGATATCCCGAGCTTGCAGATCAGAGCAAGGCGAGTGAGCTGATCAATGCCTTTGAAGAAAAGCAGGTTCTGTCCGAGCTGATACAGCAGAATCTTTCTGATGAGAATGAAACAGGAATTCAGGTTTACATTGGAAATGAGACACCGATTCAATCCATGAAGGACTGCAGTATCATTACAGCGACCTACGAATTAGGCGAAGGTATGAAGGGAACGATCGGCATTATCGGACCTAAGCGCATGGACTATGAGAGAGCGGTTGGCGCACTGAAGCACCTGAAAAACCAGCTGGATGATATCTATAAAAAATAGCAGATGATTGGAGACAGGAATGGAACAGAATAAGACAGATAAGCAAGAGGAATTGAAGAAAGAAAATATAGAGAATCCTGAGGAAGTCAAGGAAGAGGTACTTGAGGAAATCTTAGAGGACTTAGAGAAGCAGGAAGCCGGGAAAGAGAAAGCCTCCGAAGCAGATGGGAAGAAAGAGGAAGCCGGCGAGAAGGAGGGCAAGGTCTTTAAGAAGAAAAAGACGGATAAGAAACAGGATGCCCTGCAGGAGAAGATTAATGAGCTTCAGGACAAATGCATGCGCCAGATGGCAGAGTTTGATAACTTCCGCAAGCGCACCGAGAAAGAGAAGTCAGCCATGTTCGAGACCGGCGCAAAAAGTGTGATTGAGAAGATCCTTCCGGTTGTGGACAATTTTGAGAGAGGCTTATCCGCGGTACCGGCAGATACGAAGGACGACCCGTTTATCGATGGCATGAACATGATCTACCGCCAGCTGATGACAGAGCTTGACAATCTGGGAGTAAAGCCAATCGAAGCGGTTGGCAAAGAATTTGATCCGACCCTTCACAATGCTGTGATGCAGGTGGAGAGCGAGGAGTTTGAATCCGGCGTGATTGCGCAGGAGCTTCAAAAAGGTTATACCTACCGTGACAGTGTCGTAAGGCACAGCATGGTAGCTGTTGTACAATAGTATATAAAAAGTAGAAACATATTTGATTGAGGAGGAAAATCATATGAGTAAAATTATTGGTATCGATTTAGGAACAACAAACAGCTGTGTAGCTGTTATGGAAGGTGGTAAGCCCACCGTTATCGCAAATCAGGAAGGAGCACGCACCACACCGTCTGTTGTAGCATTTACCAAGACCGGTGAGAGACTGGTTGGTGAGCCTGCAAAGCGCCAGGCAGTAACCAATGCAGATAAAACGATCGCATCCATCAAGAGAGACATGGGAACCGATCACGGCCGTACCATTGATGGCAAGAAATATTCTCCGCAGCAGATCTCAGCTATGATCCTTCAGAAGTTAAAAGCAGATGCTGAGAACTACCTCGGTGAGACAGTAAGTGAGGCAGTTATTACGGTTCCCGCATATTTCAACGATGCACAGCGTCAGGCCACCAAGGATGCCGGTAAGATCGCAGGC
>CALZEZ010000345.1 GCA_945643825.1 uncultured Lachnospiraceae bacterium | reverse complement strand
TCCGATACCATTACACTGAATGTTGTATTCACCATATTCGGATGCAATGTTTCTAGTCAGCATCTTGAGACCGCCCTTTGCTGCTGCATAAGCGGAAACCGTCTCTCTTCCCAGCTCACTCATCATAGAGCAGATGTTGATAATCTTGCCGTGACCCTTTTTGATCATGCTTGGAATCACTGCTTTGGCTACGATAAAAGGAGCATTTAAGTCGACATCAATTACCTGTCTGAATTGTTCTGCTGTCATGTCACACATAGGGATTCTCTTGATGATACCTGCATTGTTTACAAGGATATCTATCACACCCACTTCCTTTTCAATCTGTGCTACCATGGCATTGACCTGCTCTTCATTCGTAACATCACAGACATATCCGTGTGCCTTGATTCCCTTTTCCTCATAAGCGGCAAGTCCCTTGTCAACGAGCTCCTGCTTAATGTCGTTGAAAACAATGGTCGCGCCGGCCTCTGCGTATGCACTGGCAATCGCGAATCCAATGCCATAGGAAGCCCCTGTTACCAGTGCCACCTTACCCTCTAGTGAAAACTTTTCAATAAAATTTCCCATTTCTCTCTAAATCTCCTTTCGCTACAATGATAATTTTATTTCTTTATACAACTCTTCCATAAACCTCGATCTGACTGAGCGCCGGAAAGGGGGATGGATCGTCCGCTTTGATCAGCTCACACAATTTCACAGAGCTGATTCGCTTCGGTTCAAAGGTGATTACATGTGCAAGGCTGCTCTTTTCAAGCTCCCATACTAATGTTGAGCCATCAGAAAAGCTCAGGGTAACCTGCTTCCACCAATTATCATGTGGGAAATCAGACCTGGTGTAAAGCACAATCTTGTCCGCTTCTATTTCTCTTCCGAAGAGAACTGTCATCTCTGCGTCATCCTGCATATTGATTCCCCAGGATTCATAGGGCCATTCCCCATGAGAGCGATTCTCACATACACCATCAATGGCATTTCTCGCTGCGAATACAGATTCCCCGCGTGTCTCGACGTTTGCGACAGCATGGGGAAAGCAATTGGTATCTCCATGCTGGTCATATACATTTAATGCCAGATTTCTGTAGGCACTGATCTCATCTTCTCTTGCCGTTCTGGCATACAGATAATGTCTGTTTCCATAAAATGCCTTTGGTGAGTAACAGATGCGCTTCTCTCCAAACGGGACATAGAAGGACACATTGTCTGTGACGTAACAAAATGCAGCGCCCATTGCATCATCTACCTGAAGGAAAACATGAAGGTTCTTTTCTGAGGTCTCTAATACAATGCGGTCTCCTTCCTGATACTGTGCCGTGCATACAAGACTTACATAATCCTCTCCACTGCTTACACATATGGTTTTCCCATTTTTATCCAATACCTTAAGTGCTAATACTGCCATTTCATCCTTCCTTTCCGGTCAATCCATAATCCGCTCTGATCTCTGTGGTCAGCTCCGTTGTTCCTTTCTGAATCTGATAGCAGACAGCAGGGATTCTTGTCATAGGATGCAGGAGGTTTGTGTTGGGATCCGCAACAATAATGGTTCCTTTTCCTTCGCCCTCCACTGCAGTTACCTCACAGGCACTGTAATAATTTTCCACTCTCGCCGTTTTCTGATCCTCGAGGAGCTTTTCCCCCTCCACATCAATCTCTACCGCAAATCCGCAATCGTATGCCACACATTCCCTGTCACTTGTAATGATGTGCTTTCTGGTGTGACCTGTTTTGGTCGGAGTTACAATCGACTCCACTGAGATTCCTTCATAGGGACTCCATCTGGAAATCACCTGTTGGTCTGTCACCGTAAATTCCTCGCAGATTCTTCTCACATAGACATAACCATTAATATAAAAGGCAAGCATGGAATCCGGCGCCGCCTCATGCACTTCATAAGAGGATTTTGCCACACTAAACGCAAATCTTGTATCATAGGCAAACTTTCCGTATTTGGCGGGAAGCTGCCCATGCCCGAAGGGACTGTATTTTCCCGGCACAAAGGCTGTTACATGATTTTCATATCTGTGAATCAGCATATCCGCAAAGGGAAGGCTTTTCTGCTTCTTTAGCGCAGGCAGAGGCTGCTTTTCGACACTCCAGAAGGGGTGGTCATCCGGAAGCATCAGAACGGCAAAGGTTTTCATTGCCCAGTAAGCCGATCCCGGTCCGTTATACCTTTCTCCCATAACCAGATTCGGATATCCATAACCGATCGTCAGAATATCATCCCGGTCAAAAATCGGTTTCTCCAGCCAGTCACATAAATGCCTTACAATCAGTCCTTTCATGATGCCGGTGTCAAAGGGCTCCACACCTGCCATCAGGCAGGCCGAAAAGAAGCTGACCTGTGAAAAACGATAGGTCAGTGAGCGGCCAAAGGGAAGTGACGCTCCACCCTCATCAAACCAGTAAATAAACTGCTTCGCAAAAAGGTCTGCCCGTTCCTTATATAATCTGCACCTGTCCGGGTCTTCTTTTTCCATCACCCTGGCATAGAACAGGCTGTAAAAATGGATCGCAAACGATACGTAATAGTCCTTCTGTCCGGAATCGCCATCCTGATACCATCCGTCACCCAGATAAAAGGAATCTGCTCCGGCAAGGTATTTCTCGAGTTTATCCGCATCGTATTTTCTTCCCAGCTTTTTTAATATCTTTTCGTCCATATCCTTTTCCTGTCTATAC
>CALZEZ010000344.1 GCA_945643825.1 uncultured Lachnospiraceae bacterium | reverse complement strand
GTATTCCCTGCCATGGTTTAATACCAGTCGGAAGAAATCCGAGAGAGAAACCACCATCTCCTCCGCTTCCTTTGCCATATTTCCCTCGATCAGCCATACAATCGTATCCAGTGTATTGTACAGAAAATGCGGATTAATCTGCTCCTGTAACAGTCTGAGCTCGGTTCTTCTCATCTTGCGCTCATCCTTCTTGATCTTTGTCACAAGCTGCTCTAAGCCCTGCGCCATATCATTGACAGAATGAGACAGACTGTCCAGCTCTCTTGTTCCTGCTCCTGCGGCACGCGCCTGAAAATCCCCCTGTGAAATCCGGTTTGTGACGCTGACTAACTCCCTTATCGGCTTTGTAATGCTGTTTACCAGACGTAAGCTCGTGCTCAGAACAACAATGACCAGCACTGCCACCATAATAACCACAATCGTAATAAAGAGCTCAATCTTTCGATTCAGCTCCTGCTTAATATACTCCATGCTCTGCGCCTGATAATAAATATAATGTGCGAGATCATCCTGTATCAGCTCGGTCAGAATATAAATATTATTATCCAGCATGGCCAGATTCTCATCATAATGACCACCCTCTTCCACATTGGCACGGATATCATCCAGCCGATCCTCCAGTGTATTCAGGTTTCGAAGAAGACTTTGGAGCCACTTTCTGCTGCTTTTATCTGTTGTAATCCGCATCAAATCCACAAAATCGCTTCGCAGATCGCCTATCAGCGCATAGGGATCCTCCGAATTGACCGCACCGACCACCAGCTTGTAGGTGCTCTCATCCATCCGCTCCATAAAATCCAGGTTGTAGCTGTTTGCAACCGTCATGTTGCTGACAATCTCATCGTACGCGCTGCTGTACTGCTCCATCGCCACGATGAGATAGATCGAAATACTGAGAAACGGAACAATCGCCACAAGCATCAGGCAGACCAGCCGGTTTCTCAGAGAATAAGCCTGTCCCCCACTTTTTCTATCCATACCACACACAATTCCTAATCCATCAGCTTATTGGGATTTGCAATCACAATAAGTCTCATATCCGATTCCAGCTTTCCGTTCGGATCAATGTTCACGATAACCTCATTTTTCTGCAGAATGGCAACCACGTTCATCGACAGCTTCTGTCTGAGATTGAGCTCCACTAACGATTTTCCAACCCATGCCGGTCTTACATCAATCTCAAGCATGGACGCATTCTTTGTCAGCTCCATGATATCCACAAAGCCGTTGCAAAGCAGATTCTTGGCCAGTCTGGTTCCGCTGTCTCTTTCCGGAAACACGACTCTGTCCGCACCAACCTTCTTTAGAATCTTGTAGCCCATCTCATTTGCACATTTGGAAATGACAGTCTCCACGCCAAGCTCCTTACAGAGCATTGTTGCCATCACGCTTGCCTCCAGACGACTTGCCATAGCGATGATCACAACATCCACACTGGCTATGCCAAGCTGCCTGAGCGCCTCAATATCTGTTACATCCGCACATTTGCTGTACGGAATATCCTTCCTTGCATCCTCCACAAGCTCCTCGGAGATATCGACTCCCAGCACCTCAACTCCATTATTCACTAATTCTGCTGCCACCGCGTGGCCATATCTTCCCAGACCGAACACGGCATAGCTTTTCTTCATCACAGAAACCTTACTCATCTGTAATCACTCCATTCTCATTCCTACTATAGTTATCCGACGCTGATCTGTTCTGACGGATTCTTGACTCTGTTTGCCTTCGTTCTCTTGGTACTAAAGGCTACTGCAAGCGAAATCGGTCCGATTCGTCCCAGATACATCGTAACAATCAGAATCAGCTTTCCGGGCATATTTAACAGTCCCGTAAGCCCCCTCGATAAGCCCACTGTTGCCGCAGCACTGACCGTCTCATACATGACATCAATCAGATCCGCCTCCATTACCGCCGACAGCAGAAGCGCTGACCCAAATACCACCGAAAACGCCACACAGATGACTGCAATGGCTTTCATGACAATATACTTCGGCACAACACGGTCAAAGAGATTTACATCCTCCTTGTTGCGAATCGTTGATAGTGCGCAGGCAAACACGACTAACATCGTCACCGTTTTCACACCGCCCGCCGTTCCAACCGGCGAGCCTCCGATAAACATGAGCACCATGGAAAGCAGTACCGACGAATCGCGCCAGTTCTCCTGTGCAATTGTGGCAAAGCCTGCCGTTCTTACTGTAACAGACTGAAAGGCGGCTGCCATGAGCTTGCCGGGATCGGAAATCCCCCCAAGCGTCGCCGGATTATTCCACTCAAAGACAAGATAGCCTATTGTCCCGGCTACAAGCAATACACAGGTTGCAACAATGGCAAGCTTGCTGTGCAGAGTCAGTCTGCGAAAGCATCTCACCCGCAGAACGTCCCACCAGACGATAAAACCAAGTCCTCCGAGAATAATCAGGAGCATTGTCACCAGATTTATCAGGGGATTGGTAACATACGGACAAAGACTGTCCGGACCGATCACATCCATCCCTGCATTGCAAAACGCTGAGATTGCATGAAAAACAGATATCCAGATTCCCCTTGGTCCATACTCCGGAACGAACACAAGCATACAAAGCAATGCCCCTATCCCCTCTACGATCAGGGTTCCGAAAATCACCTTTTTGGTAAAGCCGATAATCCCGGATAAGGTATTCAGATTAAACGCATCTAACAGG
>CALZEZ010000343.1 GCA_945643825.1 uncultured Lachnospiraceae bacterium | reverse complement strand
GATGGGCTGCATGCTCAGCGCAGCAAGCTGTAATAAATGGTGGATGGACGACATCATCGGAACCAAGGCTTATGCTGCAGAGCAGAAGGCAATTGAGAAGCTTGGTGAGAACCATGTCTATTTCCTTCCTTATCTGATGGGTGAGCGTTCTCCTCACAACGATCCGGATGCTAGAGGAACCTTTATCGGTATGACTATGGATACGACAAGAGCGGACATGACGCAGGCTGTATTAGAGGGCGTTGCCTTTGCCCTGCGTGATTCCTTAGAGGTTGCAAAGTCTCTCGGAATCAAATTGGAGCGCACCAAGATCTGTGGTGGCGGTGCAAAGAGTCCTCTCTGGAAGAAGATCATTGCAAATGTTATGAACCTGAAGGTGGATGTCATTGAGGCGGAGGAAGGTCCGGGACTTGGCGGTGCAATGCTTGCAGCTGTTGCATGCGGTGAGTACGCATCCGTACAGGAGGCAGCGGACAAGATCGTGAAGATTGTGGATACCGTTGAGCCGGATGCTGAGCTGGTTGCCAAATACGAGGATCGCTACCAGAGATTCAAACAGATCTATCCGACCTGCAAAGAACTATTCAAAAAGTTATAAAATAATTTAGAGGGTTGTAAAATAACAGAAAGGAATGGTAGAATAAAGATGAAGATTCAAAAAGTAACCGATGCGTCCTTTAAAAAATACGGCAGAGTGATTTCCGAGTATGATTTCACAGAGCTTGTGGAAGCCATGCAGAACACTCCCTGTCCGGATGATGTAGTGTACGAGCCCGGCGATGATGCCCTTGAGGCACTGAACATCTCTAAGGTTCTACAGAAGAACTACTATGGTGAGATGCCGATCCAGGTAGGCTACTGCAATGGACAGAATTACAAGTTAAATGCACTCGAGTATCACAGAAGCTCTGAGATCAATGTTGGCGCAACCGATGCGATCCTTTTGCTTGGCAGCCAGCAGGATATCGATGAGAACTGGGGATATGATACTTCCAAGGTAGAGGCTTTCCTTCTCCCGAAGGGAACTGCAGTGGAGGTATATGCAACCACCCTTCACTATGCACCCTGCTGTGCATCCGAGGATCACTTCCGTGTGACCATTGTTCTTCCGAAGGGAACAAACTATCCGTTAGCCGAGGAGCATAAGGGAGGCGAGGACGGACATCTGACAGCAACCAATAAGTGGTTACTTGGTCATCCCGAGGGTGGACTTCCGGAGGGCAGTCCGATCACCTTAACCGGCAAGAATCTCGATGTCAGAGAATAAATTGCACAGGTAGTTTTTTGCGATAGCAACTAAAATATATTATGAAAAGCCGCAAAGTCGGCAGGAGGTATTACTATGAACAACATGCCAGAAGTAAAAATTGGTATCGTGGCAGTGAGCCGTGACTGCTTCCCTGAGTCACTCTCTGTCAATCGTAGAAAAGCTTTGGTAGAAGCTTATCAGGCTTCTTATCCTGCAGCTGACATCTACGAGTGTCCGATCTGTATCGTTGAGAGCGAGATCCACATGGTACAGGCTTTAGAGGACATTAAGAAAGCAGGATGTAACGCACTTTGCGTATATCTTGGAAACTTTGGACCTGAGATTTCAGAGACCTTACTTGCAAAGCATTTTGATGGACCGGTTATGTTCTGTGCAGCTGCTGAGGAGTCTCAGGCAGACCTTCTTGACGGACGTGGAGATGCATACTGCGGTATGTTAAATGCAAGCTACAACTTAAAGCTTCGCAACATCCGTGCATACATACCTGAATATCCGGTTGGTACTGCAGCAGAGTGTGCTGCCATGATCAATGAGTTCGTACCGATCGCTCGTGCAATCGTTGCTTTACATGACTTAAAGATTATAAGCTTTGGTCCGAGACCTCTCAACTTCCTTGCTTGTAACGCTCCGATCAAGCAGCTTTACAACCTTGGCGTAGAGATCGAGGAGAACTCTGAGTTAGACCTGTTCGAGAGCTTCAATGCACATGCAAATGACCCTCGTATTCCGGATGTTGTAGCTGATATGGCTGCAGAGCTTGGTACTGGTAACCAGAAGCCTGAGGTTCTTCCGAAGCTTGCTCAGTACGAGTTAACTCTCCTTGACTGGATCGAGAACCACAAGGGATATCGTAAATATGTTGCAATCGCCGGAAAATGCTGGCCTGCATTCCAGACACAGTTCGGCTTCGTTCCCTGTTATGTAAACAGCCGTCTGACCGGTCGTGGAATCCCGGTATCCTGCGAGGTAGATATCTACGGATGCTTAAGTGAGTTCATCGGTACAGCAGTAAGTAATGACATCGTTACTCTACTTGATATCAACAACTCTGTTCCGAAGGATATGTTTGACGAAGCAATCGCCGGCAAATTCCCTTACACCCACAAGGATACCTTCATGGGCTTCCACTGTGGAAATACCTGCTCCAAGAAGCTCTCTTCCTGCAGCATGAAGTATCAGAAGATCATGGCTAGAAGTCTTCCGGTAGAGGTTACCAACGGAACTCTTGAGGGAGATATCATGCCTGGTGATATCACCTTCTTCCGTTTACAGAGCACAGCAGACAACATCCTTCGCGCATACATCGCAAACGGTGAGGTTCTTCCTGTTGCTACGAAGTCCTTCGGTGGTATCGGTGTATTCGCAATCCCTGAGATGGGCAGATTCTATCGCCACGTATTAATCGAGAAGAACTTCCCGCATCACGG
>CALZEZ010000342.1 GCA_945643825.1 uncultured Lachnospiraceae bacterium | reverse complement strand
GGAAAGCTTGTCATTGCTGAGGGAATTGAAAAACGGGAAGAGTTAAATATGCTGCTTAGCATGGACGTTGATTTCTTGCAGGGATATCTGCTGGCACAGCCTTCCTATGAGCTAAGTAATCCGGATCTCTCCATATTAAGACAGGAATTAGAAAATTTGGATTCATAAACGGAAAGTCTCTTCCATATAATGTTACAACAATGGAAGGGGCTTTTTTTATGACAATGAGTAGCGATAAGGAATTCGATTTATATCGGGACATTCAGATGAGAACCGGAGGAACACTTTATTTAGGGGTAGTGGGACCGGTCAGAACAGGTAAATCTACCTTTATAAAAAAATTCATGGATTATCTTGTCCTTCCATATATGTCGGAGGGACATGACAAGCAACAGTTAATTGATGAATTACCACAGAGTTCCGGTGGCAAAACCATCACAACCACGGAGCCGAAGTTTATTCCGAAGCAGCCTGCACAGATTACGCTGGGGGAGGATACACAGATTAATGTAAGGCTGGTTGACTGCGTAGGCTTTATGGTAGAAGGGGCAGTTGGTCACATGGAGGAAGAGAATGAGAGAATGGTTAAAACACCATGGTTTGCACAGGAGATTCCTTTTACCCAGGCTGCAGAGATAGGTACAAACAAAGTGATTGGAGATCATTCTACGATAGGTATTGTGGTGACGACGGATGGAAGCTTTGGAGAACTGCCACGGGAGAATTATCGACAGGCAGAAGAAAAAACAATTAAGGAGCTTCAAAAGCTTAAGAAGCCATTTATTGTTCTCCTAAACAGCGTACATCCGGAATCGGAGGAGGTTAGGCAGCTGGCAACGCACATCGGCGAGAAGTATGGGGTTAATGTTTCAACGGTAAACTGTGAACAGATGGGCAAGAAAGAACTTCTTACAATTCTGGAGGACGTGCTTGAGGAGTTCCCGATTGTTCGAATGGAATTCTATATGCCTAAATGGGTAGAAATGCTTCCAATGGAACATAAATTAAAACAGGATTTACTTTTGCATGTGCGTGAAATGATGGATTCGCTGAACCAAATGAGAGATGTCATGGATAAGAAGATAGAATTTACCAGTGATTATGTTCGGCAATGCAAAATTGACCAGGTTGATATGTCTACAGGATGTGTCAGGCTGCATATGGATGTGGATGACATTTTTTATTATGAGATGCTTAGTGACATGATGGGTGTTGAGGTGAAAGGAGAATATCATCTCATTTCGGTCATTAGAGAATTGACAGATATGAAGAGGGAGTACAGGAAAGTATTAAGTGCCATGGATAGTGTACGGCATAAGGGATATGGTGTAGTGACTCCGGAGCGAGAGGAGATTGTGCTTGATAAGCCAGAATTAATACGACATGGAAATAAATTCGGTGTAAAAATAAGATCAAACAGTCCATCCATTCATTTAATCCGGGCAAATATTGAAACAGAGATTGCACCCATAGTTGGGACAGAAGAACAGGCAAAGGATCTGATAAAATATATCGACGAGGCATGCGATTCGGAGCAGGGAATCTGGGAGACCAATATTTTTGGAAAAACTGTGGAGCAGCTTGTGGATGATGGCATTACTGGTAAACTTTCTATGATTGGTGAGGAGAGTCAGATTAAGCTTCAGGATACGATGCAAAAAATTGTTAATGATTCCAATGGTGGTATGGTTTGTATTATCATTTGATTCTTTGGGCTAGAGCAACTTGCTCTAGTCCTTTTTTAAAATATATGGTACAATAAAAAGGACATAAAAGATAAAAAGGAGGTAGCTAATATGGGAATAAATTATGAAAAATGCGAGGCTTGTTATGAGAGTATGAGGGATAAAATTCCTTTTTCACCCAAGGTTGCGCTGGTGTTAGGCTCGGGTCTGGGGGATTATGCAGATGACATTGAGGTCAAAGCTGAAATTCCTTATCAGGAGATTCCGGGCTTTCCGGTATCCACAGTTCCCGGACATGCCGGTAAGTTCATTTTCGGCTATGTCGGTGATGTGCCGGTTGTCTGTATGAAGGGACGGGTGCATTATTATGAGGGGTATTCGATTTCGGATGTTGTTTTGCCTATAAGGTTAATGCATAGAATGGGAGCCGGTATCCTTTTTGTAACAAATGCGGCAGGAGGGATTAATTTTGATTTTGATGCTGGTACCCTGATGCTTATTAAGGATCATATTTCTGTGTTCGCGCCCAATCCCCTGATTGGTCCGAATGAAGAAGAATTTGGTTTGCGATTCCCGGATATGAGCTATGTATATGATGAGGAATTGCAGAATGCAATCAGGATGGCAGCAAACGAGAACAATATTCCATTGAAAGAAGGAATCTATGTGCAATTGACAGGTCCTTCTTATGAAACACCTGCAGAAATTCGCATGCTTCGTACTTTGGGGGCAGATGCAGTTGGAATGAGTACCGTTGTGGAAACAATCACGGCAAATCATCTGGGAATGAAGATTTGTGGTATTTCTTGTATCTGTAACCTCGCGGCGGGTATGAGCTCGAGCCCGTTGACGCATAAGGAGGTTCAGGAGATAGCTGATCGGGTAGCGCCATTGTTCAAGAAGCTTGTAACCGAGTCTGTTAAGCGATTCTAGGAAAAGGAGAGTGCAATGAAGGGATTTAGTCGTGAGCAATTAATCAGTAAGGCGATGGAAGCAAGAAAAGGATCGTATTCACCTTATTCGGGCTTTGC
>CALZEZ010000341.1 GCA_945643825.1 uncultured Lachnospiraceae bacterium | reverse complement strand
CCCGATCCGCATGCCTGCCAACTCAGATTTTCAGGAAGAATTCGTGCCACCGAAAAAGTATCTGCGCGCCGATCCCTACGATAACCAGTGCGGTGAAGTGGAATATGACGACAGAGGATTACACTTCAATGAATTTATGGCCGGTTATGAAGTACTGGAGGCAAAAATTGTATAATCTAAAAGGAATCCACCCTGCAGAGATGGATTCCTTTTTTTAATGGAAGAGCTACAAATGTAGATTATTTGCTTTTTTTCGTCATTGCATTCCAATATAAATAGAGAACACCAGTAAATACTCCGACACTGGTAAACTCAATGAGCAATGCTTGGAGCATAGTCGTTAACATATTGACCATTTTCCTTAACCTCCTTCGCTTCCTTCACTGATACATTCTCGCGATTCAAATAGTAAAGCGGTAGACCAACAAAGCAGGTTCCACCAAGGATGTTACCAATCGTTACCGGTATCAGATTGTTTACAATCATATTATGAATATTTAGAAGTTCAAACTGTTCTGCTCCGATTCCAAAGCTTTGTGTCGCCACAGACACATAAACTGGATTATTCTTTGCCATAAGCCCTGCTGTGATATAGTACATATTTGCTACACAGTGCTCAAAGCCTGCCGTCACAAACAGCATAATCACAAAGAAAGAAACAAGCAATTTCCCTGTCACGTCCTTGGCACACATCGCCATTAGTACTGCGGCACAAACTAATATATTACATAATATTCCGGAAGAAACCGCCTTACCCGGTGTAAGTGCAACTTTTCCGAGCGCTATCTTAATTGTATATGCTCCAAGAAGTCCGCCTGAATAGTCTAGCTGACCGCTCATCGCTACAAGCCCCGCCAGGACAATACTCCCAATCAGATTACCTATATATACCAACATCAGTAATCTAATCATCTGAAAAGGAGTGATCTTTCTCTCCGGCAATCCAACCGCTACCAGGCAATCTCCGGTAAACAGTTCTGCACCAAGCAGAATAACCATCATAAGACCAACTGGAAAAACAACGGCTGCTACCAAACGCGCCAATCCAACGTTAGTAATGTTGTGAGCTGCCACGCTACTGGCTGCAGCTCCCATGGCAATCATCATTCCTGCAAGAATACTTTTGCCAATAATGATTTCTGTTGCGCTGTTGCATTTTTTATGGCAGTTCATTTTATAGTTTTCTATTACTTCCTGTGGGGATAAATACATTATTCTTCCTCTTATTGTGTATTGTGTAACTGTTTTTCGTGATTACCCTACCACTCTCTTATCTTTTCGTGAAATATAAAAAAAGGCGACTGTCATATCGAATTTGATATGGCAATCACCTCGATCAGTATCCTAATAAGGCTACATCAACCTTTGATTCATATAATTTCTTCTGGAATAATCTATCATACTCATTAATGCGATAATCTTCTCTGAAAATCATTACATCCTTATATAGATTGTCTTGTGCCCGACAGATTCGTTGCACAAGCTGATTTTTCTCGAGAAGCTTCTGTGGAATCGGAGAGACCCACATATAAGTGGTCGGAACGTTGGCTAAAAGGTCAAATTGACTTCCTCGCTCATACACGTAGATTACATTGCGTGCAGACGGTCTATTCGCATTGTTGCGTCTGATATGTGGCAGCTCCATATCACCATGCGCAATCTTCGTATAATTTTTCAGGTCCTCCATTGTGATAACAGCCTTATCGGCAAGTGGATGGCGTTTCGACATCACAAGTACATACTCAAATTCCCAAATAGTTTCAAAGGATAAATGATTATTTCGAAGCATCGTCATATAATGCTCTTCATCCACCATCTGATACCGAATAATACCCAGATTATAACCGCGATCTACCACATTATTTATCGTTCCGATTGCATTGGTCTCGTTGATTGTCACCTCCATCCCTTTCTCCAACTTTAACTCGGAAAGGAAGCATGTAAACCCGTCCACAATGTAGCTTCCTCTCGGAATGGATATCTTGTATTTCAGCTTTTCATTACCAACTCTCTGGCTGATGCGTTCTACTGCATTTAATTGTTCGATAATATGTCTGGCATGATGGAGAAACTCTGCCCCTTCTTCTGTAGGTTTTACTCCCGTGGTCGCTCTCTTAAAAATCGTGAAACCAAGCTCCTTCTCCAAATCCTTTATTGCCTTGCTTAGATTTGGCTGAGCCATATAAAGATTCTGCGCGGCCTGTGTTATAGAACCTGTTCTTTCAATCTCCAAGGCATAATTTAAATATACTGTATTAATACGATTACCCTCTTCCGATATATAATTTGATATATGCAAACTCATCATACCATATATTCAGAGCAATTATTATATATTTTTTGCTATGATGCCATATGATATTCTATATATCAAAAGAATTTTTTCTATTCTTTCATAATCCTTTGTGCGATTTCCTGGCCTGTCCTGGTCGCCGCCAGACCGCCTGCTGCCGTTTCACGGAATGCGCTGTCCATCTTGGCTCCGACCTCCTGCATCGCGTCAATCACCTCATCGGGTGGAATCCTGCTCTTAATGCCTGCCATTGCCATGTCGGTGCAGGAAATAGCGTTCACTGTCCCCAAGACATTTCGTTTTACGCAGGGGATCTCCACCAATCCGGCAACCGGATCGCATACCAGCCCCAGCAAGCCCTTCAGAGCAAGTGCTGCCGCATGGCAGATCTGTTCTCCACTGCCGCCCTTCAAAAAGGTCAACGCT
>CALZEZ010000340.1 GCA_945643825.1 uncultured Lachnospiraceae bacterium | reverse complement strand
CTTCGACACATCCTTCCTGCCCAAGGGCAAATACACTCTCTTTGCGGACAAAGCAGGATATAAAGGAGAACTGCCTGCCGATAATCCCAACCCCTGGAGCATAAAGAAAGGCAAGGGGCGTATTCCAAATCAGATAAAATGCCATCAAAGAGGTTACTCCGGCAACGGTCTCCAGATAGATGCGCATAGCGCTTCTGTTTTTAATCGGAAGAAACGGAAATAATGCACCTCCGAAAATCGGAAGCAGTACCGCGAACACCATAATCCATTCAATCATGGAATCTCCCTCCTTACATAAGTGCAGTCAGAAAGGACTGCGTATACTCAATGATAGTGCCCGGAAACATTCCAAGCACAAAAGCGAGAAATGCCATCAACACAAGCATGCAGCACATCATATCCGGCTTTTCCTTCTGTGCCTGTATCGTACTGCCTTCTCCCGGATAAAACCCCCGCATCGTAACAGGCAGCAGATATCCTGCAGTTAATAGTGCACTGATCAACAAAATAACCGGTCCCACAATAGACAAAGCACCTAACTGCGCCATCAGTGCCCCCTGTGCAAGATACCACTTGGTTACAAAACCAATCGTCGGAGGAATACCGATTAAGGACAGAGCTGCTATGGTGTATGCCCACAGTGTCACCCGCATCTGTCTTCCGATTCCCTCGTAATCCTCCACTCTTGTCTTTCCCGTCCGCAGGATGAAAATACCCGCTGTCATAAACAGCGCACACTTTGCAAATGCGTGTCCAACAAGCTGTAAAATAGCACCGGTGAAGCCCTGCGGTGTAAAAAGTGCAAGACCAAACAGAATATAGGATACCTGACTCACGGTAGAATAGGCCAGACGCTTTTTAAAGACCTTCTCTCTGTAGGCAAGCATGGAGCCCATGAACACGGTAAGAAGCGTGAGCCACAGCCACGCCTTCTGTACCCAGCTTCCACGCACAAAATCAGCTCCAACCACATAATACACAAGGCGAACCACAGCCAGGACACCGCATTTTACCACAATTGCAGAAAGCGCCGCCGATGCCGGTGCCGGAGCTGCTGGATGTGCTGTCGGCAGCCACGCATGAAGCGGAAACATTCCGGCCTTGGCCCCGAAGCCGATGAGCATCAGAAAAACAACCACCAGAAGAAGCGTCCGATGCTCCACCGCAGATACAGGATCCAGACTCCCTCCCGCAACAAAGGCAAGGCTGTGGCAATGTCTGTACAGAATAAAAATTCCAAAAAGCGCCAGATAGGCTCCCGCCATAGAATAAAACAGATATTTTAAGGCTGCCATAACCGACTCTTTTGAGCGGTTATGAAGAATAAGCGGCATAGAGGTCAATGTCATAAGCTCATAAAAGAGATACATGGTAATCAGATTCCCTGAAAAATCCAATGCTATGAGAACAGCATATACGATCAGAAAAAATCCATAAAACTGTTTTTCTTCTCCCTCATGCTTCATATATCGGAATGAATAGAAACAGATTGCCATCCAGACAACGCTCGTGACCATTACAAACAGCCTTCCCAGCTCATCCACCTGAAAACAAACCGGCAGCTTTTCAAAAAGCTCTAACAGCATAAAGCTTCCCTTCGTTGTCCACGAAGCAACAACAGCACCAATCGCGGATAGAGAAAGGGTTCCGCCCACAATCGTGTGAAGTGCTCTACACTCACCCTGCTGCCCTCTAACATGTTCTGACAGCGAAGAGACCAGTAATGCTGCTCCAACAAGAGTCGAAATCAAAATCGGTAATATTATCATACTCTCTGCCTATCCTCCTAGGAAAACATTGCAAGTCCCTGCTCAATCAGTCTGACGATCGGATCTGACGACAGACCAAGAATCAGGTTCAGAATAATAAAGCATATCATGGCAAGGCTCTTTAACGGACAATCTCGCATTCTGATTTCACAGTAGCTCTCATGAGGTGTGTAAATGGTAATAACTGTCTTTAAGAAATACATGGCATTCAATATCGTGCTGATTGCCAATGCCACCACTGCCAGTAGCATTTTATGCTCATTCTCCATGGCAGCCTGCGCAAAAAGTATTTTGGAGATAAAGCCCGAAAACATCGGAAAACCAACCATCGACAATGATCCCACCGTAAAGGTAATGCCCGCAAGCTTATTACGATAGCCCGCCCCAACCAGATTCTGAAAATCTCTCTTCTTATGAGACGCATCTGTAAGTCCGGATGCCGCAACAAACAACAGGGACTTGGTCGCTGCATGTGTCAGAATATGAAAAATACTTGCCACCATACCATAGGTTGTTCCAAGTCCGAAGCCCATGTAAATGTAACCAATCTGTGCCACCGAAGAAAAGGCAATCATTCTACGCAGATCCGATTGTCTGATGGCACTGATGGAGCCAAATAGCATCCCTGATATTCCAAAAATGAAGAGAATGTTAATTACCTTGCTCTGCGTAATAATGGAAAAGCCGATCACACGGTAGAATATTTTTATCAAAAGAAAAATATAGCCCTTGGATACTAACGAGGACAAAATGGCAGCCGAGGAAACCGTAGAATACCCATACGCATCCGGAAGCCATCCATGGAACGGAAACAGGGCACTCTTTATGGCAAGACCTACTGAAATCAAGCTAATTGCCACCAAAAGCGGTACATGATAGGCTCCTGTTGACACCAGAACCTGAATCTGTTCCTTTATATTGCTCATCAGCAGATGTCCGGTCAGGTCATATA
>CALZEZ010000339.1 GCA_945643825.1 uncultured Lachnospiraceae bacterium | reverse complement strand
GCTATGCTCCACTCATGATCATGTTAAGTATCTTTGCATTGTGTCAGATTCAGATTAATAAGAAGATACAGCTGCTTTTCTATATGATTACGGGTGGTGTATTCTGCTCGAGCCTGACAATCGGACATAATAAGTTCTTTTATAAGGGATTAGTGCGCAGGGTTGTGGATGGTCGCAATGTGTTTATTAAAGAGTATAATGTGGCTCATACCGTGTTCTATATTATGCTGATTTGTTATCTGCTGATAGGAATTGCCTCCTTGCTATATTCGCTCTCCAGAAGAAAGGAGGTTTCCAAAACAACCATAATCCTGCTGCTGATTGTGGATGGTGTCACACTGTTCACCTTTGCAGGAGGAAGGTTCCTCTTAGGAAAGGATCTGGTTCCTGCCTGCCTTGATGTGGCGCTTTTTATTCTGCTTATTATTTCCGACCGGCTTGGCATGTATAATGTGAATGAGACCGTGGTACATGCTATGATTCAGCGAGGGGACATCGGTGTGATATCCTTCGATTTAAAGCACAGATTTCTTGGCTGTAATGATAAAGCAAAGGAGTTTTACCCACCAGTGGAAATGCTTCGTGTCGATCGGAGGGTGAGTGAAAAGGAACCGGAATTAAGGCAGCTTAGGGAATGGATCAGACAGGTTGACCTGTACATGCAGATGGATGCATTGGAAAAACGGGGAGACCGGTACTACAAAATATCTGCGGATTTTGTTTTTGAGAAGTCACATTTTCGTGGCTATCATTTCCTGATTACAGACTGTACGGATGAGCGAAAGTATGAGGAGTTGCTAAAGCAGCAGGCAGACGCAGCCATGCAGGCCAGTGAGGCAAAGGGCAGATTTTTGGCCAATATGTCTCATGAAATCCGTACGCCGATCAATGCCGTACTTGGTCTTGATACCATGATTCTTCGTGAGAGTAAGGAGTCTCAGATCAGAGAGTATGCGGTCGATATTGAAAATGCCGGGCAGTCTCTGCTTGCTCTTGTAAATGATATTCTTGATTTTTCGAAAATTGAATCTGGCAAGATGGAGATCATTCCTTTGGAATATGATTTTTCCAGTCTGATTCATGATGTGGTCGGCATGATGTCCATGAAGGCCAGAGATAAGGAGCTGGAGCTTAAGCTGGAGTTAGATGAAAAGCTTCCGGCAGGACTGTACGGTGATGATGTTCGTATCCGGCAGGTTCTGATTAATATATTGAGTAATGCGGTCAAATATACAGAGAAGGGTAGTGTGGTCCTCTCAGTAGCCGGTGTAGTTGAGGGCGATAGTGTGCTTCTGCACTTTGCTGTAAAGGATACGGGAATCGGAATAAAGCAAGAGGATATCGGAAAGCTTTTCAGTGCATTTGAGCGGATTGAGGAGAAGCGGAATCGCAATATCGAGGGAACCGGACTAGGAATGAACATCACGATACAGCTTCTTGCTCTTATGGGATCCAAACTGGATGTAGAGAGTGTTTATGGAGAAGGTTCTACGTTTTCGTTTGACCTAAGGCAGGAAATCCGGAATGCGGAGCCGATTGGAAATCTTCAGGAGCGTATCTCAAAACAGGCGAAGAGCTATACTTACGTGGTATCGTGTGTGGCACCGGATGCGAAGATTCTGGTTGTGGACGATAATGCGATGAACCGCAGGGTGTTTGGCAGTCTTTTGAAGCAGACGCAGGTACAGATTGACGAGGCATGTGATGGTAAGGAGGCACTGGAGCTTGCCGCAAAGAATCCGTATGATATTATTTTCTTAGATCATATGATGCCAGGACTAGATGGAATTGAAGTTAGGCAGCAGATGCTCTCGTGGAAGGATTATCCAAATAAGAACACACCCGTGATTGCTCTGACAGCCAACGCAGTAACGGGGGCAAAAGAGCAGTATCTTGCGGCAGGCTTTGATGATTATCTGTCTAAGCCGATTAACCCGGACAAGTTAGAGCAGATGCTTTTTGATTTGCTTCCGGAGGAAAAAAAGAAGCAGCAAGCTGTATCAGAGGACAAGGCCGTACCACAGGAGGAAGTGCTTCCGCAGATAGATGGGGTCGATTGGGACTATGCATTATTAAAGCTGAAGGATATCTCATTGGTCAAGGGCGTTGTGAAGGATTTCTCTGTCATGGCAGAAAGCGACCTTCAGGAGCTTGCAGTGATGGCCGGACAGCTCAAACAGGCATATGAGGAAGAGGAGAAGGAGCAGGCCTTTGATGCTTATCGGGTAAAGGTGCATGCAATGAAAACTACGGCGGCTATGTTTGGAGCAACGAATGTGTCCTCAATTGCCAGATTGCTGGAATATGCAGCTCGGGATAAGGAGTCAGATACGATTTGGAGTCTTCATGATATCTTCTCGAAGGAATGGCTGAAGCTTAAGGAGAGCTTGGATAATGCCTTTGAGCTTAACAGTGGAAAACAGCAGGACAGATTGCAGATAGAGCCGATTATGTTAAAGCAGTACCTTACCATGCTAAGGGCGGCAATGGAGGAGCTGGATACAGATACGGCAGATGCAATCGTTGAGGAATTACAGCAGTATGCTTTTAATAAGAATGCATCGGGGCGGCTAAAGGCTTTGGCTGTTGCGGTCAGAAACCTTGATATTGAAGGTGCTGTAAATCTGTTGGATGAATGGAACGAAGAAGTAGAATAAGAGGGGGACATTATGAGAAAGATTCTGTTGATTGGAAAATTGTCTGATATTGTACGAAGTATCAGCGAGA
>CALZEZ010000338.1 GCA_945643825.1 uncultured Lachnospiraceae bacterium | reverse complement strand
GCAGCGATGGAGGACCAGAAATCGAGACATCCGGATAAGGAGATTGTTCCGGCAGGTATTCTGTATTATCGCATGGCGGACCCGTTAGTGGGGGAGTGCGGTGAGGATGAGGAGCATATCCGGGCACAGATACAGGAGCAGCTTCGTGCGGTCGGACTCGTCAATGAAGAGGAGGACGTACTGCGGCTGATGGATAAGGAGAGCACGGGACGTTCCGATGTGATTCCTGTGGAGTGGAAAAAGGACGGAACGCTTAGTAGCCGCTCACAGACGCTTAGTCGGGAGAGACTGGAAGCGTTATCGGATTATGTGGATCGGAAGATTACCGGGATCGGAGCACAGATTCTGCGCGGACAGATTTCGTTAAACCCATATGAGATGGGAGCGCAGAGTGCATGCACATATTGTGAATATAAGAATGTTTGTGGATTTGACAGACAGATTCCGGGGATGGATATGCGCAGACTGGACGAGTTGACGGACGATGAGATCTTTGAACGGATAAGTGAGGAGAGAGAGGGAGAGAGCTGATGCAGTATACCGAGGAACAATTGCGGGTTATAGAAGCAAGAGATACAAATCTGTTGGTGTCGGCGGCTGCGGGAAGCGGTAAGACAGCGGTGCTTGTGGAACGCATTATCAGACGGGTGCTTGATGTCAGCCATCCGGTTGATATTGATCGTCTCCTGATTGTGACCTTCACGAGCGCAGCGGCAGCTGAGATGCGTGCCAGAATCGGACAGGCCATAACGGATGCCCTGGAAAAGGATCCGCTTAATGAGCATCTCCAGAGGCAGAGCACCCTGATTCATAACGCGCAGATTATGACGATTGACAGCTTCTGCCTGTTTGTGATCCGCAATAATTTTAATGATATCGGACTGGATCCGAACTTCCGTGTGGCAGACGAGGGTGAGATACGTCTGCTCGAGGAGGATGTCATGCAGAGCCTGTTAGAGGACTGCTTTGCGACAGGGGAGGAAGCCTTTATCAATTGTGTGGAGGCCTACAGTACCAATGGACGTGAGCAGAATCTGGAGAAGCTTCTGATGGATTTGTACCATTACAGTCTCAGCTATCCGGCTCCGGAGAAATGGCTGGAAGCGCGTAAGAACGATTATCAAATGGATAGCGTGGAGGCAATGGAGCAGAGCGGGACAGCCAGGCTTGCAGTGGAGCTTGCTGATCGGACGATTGACGCGTGTCAGAAGCTGACCCAGGAAGCAATTCGGCTTTGTGAGCAGCCGGACGGACCCTACATGTATGGCGCAGCACTCGAGTCAGATCTGGAGCAGCTGGAGAAACTGAAGAAAGCGGAAGGCTATGAACAGTATTATGAGCAGCTATCCGGCATCAAATTCGCTACGCTCTCATCCAAAAAGGATCCTTCCGTGAACAGTGATACCAGACAGCTTGTAAAAGACATTCGGGATCGGATGAAGAAGGAGCTGCAGGAGCTCTCAAAGCGTTATTTCCCGATCCCGGCAAAAGAGGTGGTAAGACAGGCTGCCCTTTGTGCCCCTATGGTGCAGGAACTGACACAGCTTGCCATAGAGTTTAAGAAGCGTATGGACGAGAAGAAGAGAGCCACAGGAATTCTGGATTTCTCTGACATGGAGCATCTGGCACTGAGTATCTTACTTCGCATGACCATCAGCGAAAATGGAGAGGTGATGTGGGAACCGACGCCAACTGCACTGGATTACAGAGCTCACTATGAGGAGATCATGACAGATGAGTATCAGGACTCGAACCTGGTGCAGGAGTGTCTTCTTAGCAGCATTGCCCGCGGTAATAATCGCTTCATGGTAGGGGATGTAAAGCAGAGCATCTACAAATTCCGTCTGGCAAGACCCGAAATTTTTATGGAGAAGATGAAATCGGATCCGGTAATTTCACTTCATAAGAACTTTCGAAGCAGAAGAGAAGTGATCGACAGCATCAATGATGTTTTTGCAAAGGTCATGGATGCAAGCGTGGGTGGAATCGACTACGATTCCTCCCAGGCTCTCTATCCGGGCGCGGCGTATGAGGAGGCAGGTGAGGGAGATCCATACCGGACAGAACTACTTCTGATCGAGGAGCAGGAGGAGTTTGAGAAGAAGGAGCTGGAGGCGTTTGCCATTGCTGCAAGGATTCGTGAGCTGGTAGGGCATTTCCCGGTAACGGACAAGGAAACCAGAAAGCTCAGGCCGGCAGAGTACAAAGACATTGTGATTCTTCTCAGAAGTGCAAGCGGTTATGACGAGGTGCTTAGGGAGGTTTTGCAGCAGGAGGGCATACCGGCATATATTGCGAGTAAAACCGGATATTTTATGACCTCTGAGATCCGTGTGCTGTTGCAGGTGTTAAGGGTATGGGATAATCCTTTGCAGGATATTCCGCTCTATGGTGTTTTAACCTCGATGTTTGGCGGCTTCAGCGAGGAGGAGCTTGCGAGCATACGTGCCGAGACGACAAAGTCGCAGACACGGCGTCATACAGCGCTATATCATAGTCTCATACAGTTTGTCGGGACAGAGCCGGAGGAGACGGCACTTTTGGAGCTGAAAGCGAAGGTAGAGCAGTTTCTTGACTGGCTGTCGAAGTGGCGTAAAAAGACCATCTATCTGCCGATTCATGAGCTTTTGGAGGAGCTTCTTGCGCAGAGTCATTATGTGCAGTATGTGACAGCACTTCCGGCAGGTGAGAAGAGAAGAGCGAATGTGCTGCTTTTGCTTGAGAAGGCAAAG
>CALZEZ010000337.1 GCA_945643825.1 uncultured Lachnospiraceae bacterium | reverse complement strand
CTCACATTATGATATTCCATTATACGCCTACTGATACAGAAAAGCAAAGCTTCCCAGTGTGACATGAAGCCCTTGCTCTAGCATCAGGGCGAAGCACCCTATTATGATGGTAATGTTGCGATGCTCAGCGCAACGTATTTAAATTACCTGTCTTCTGTCATGTCCGGCAATCCGGAGATTACTAATGGCATATGGGATTGATTTGCGGGAAAGCTATGCCAAGCTCGAGGTTCCTGTGTATTTTTTCATTGGCAGACATGACATCAATGCCCCCACAAAGCTTGCGCAGGAGTATTATGAATGTCTCGAGGCACCCCGTAAAGAGCTTGTCTGGTTCGAGCATTCCGGACACAGTGTGTACATGAATGAAACGGACAAGTTCGTGCAGGAAACACTGCGGGTCTTTTCTGACAAATAAAAAACGCTGTTGCGTAGTGCTTATCTGCCCTCTCTATTCCTTGACAATGAGAACACCTGTTAACTATACTATGGAGAGGAGGAGATTATTATGGTACCTACATTATCCATTGCTTTTATGATTCTCAGTTTGTTTCTTGGCATCGGCATTCCGGTCGCACTTTTGCTGTTCTTCCGGAAAAAATACCAAACCTCGATCGTGAGCTTCTTTATCGGTTGCGGAGTCATGCTTTTGTTTGCCCAGGTGTTAGAGCAGCTTGTACATTTGATTGTGCTTGGTTCTCCCGTTGGACCATTCATCGAGAAAAGCATTCTCGCCATTGCCATATATGGAGCACTCATGGCAGGACTCTTTGAGGAGATCGGACGTTTTATTGCAATGCGCTATGTGCTTAAGAAGCAGCATGGCAATGCGCACAATGCCCTGATGTATGGGGCAGGACACGGCGGCTATGAGATGATTATGATTCTTGCCGTGGGCATGATAAACAATCTGATCTATTCGGCACTCATCAATATGGGGCAGACGCAGGCTGTTATGGCTCCCTTGGATGACACGATGAAGGCTACCGTACTGACTGCCTTTGATGCCCTGATTCAGACCCCCTCCTGGCATTTTCTCCTAAGCCCGATTGAGAGAATGGCAGCTATTACTGCGCAGATTGCGCTCTCTGTGATTGTCTGGTATGCTGCGACCGGAGTTGAGGCGAAGGCAAGTCTTCTTGCGTTGGCTGTTTTCTTACACGCTCTGTTGGACGGCGTGGCTGTATATACTGCAAGAAGCGGAGTGCCGCTGCTGGCAGTGGAGGCCATTGTGTGGATTATTGCACTTGGAATCGTATATATTTCCAGACAGGTCTGGAATAATAATAATAAAAAACAAAACGCAGATACGGATCTTACATAGAAGGAGCACACCCATCATTCTATTGGTAATCGATGTTCAGAAGGGAATCACACACGATCGACTCTATGCGTATGAGAGATTCATTGAAAACACCACAGCAATCATTGAAACAGCGAGACACAACAACATAGAAGTCATCTACGTCCAGCACGACGACGGACCGGGAACCGGCTTTTCAGTCGGAGATATCGATTATGAGATCGCGGATCAGGTAAAACCCATGTCCGGGGAAAAAATCTATAGTAAGAGCATTAACAGCTGCTTTGGCAATAAGGAGCTTGCAGCCTACCTTGAGAAAAAGGGCGACAATACCCTTGTCATAGTCGGCCTCCAGACGGATTTCTGCATAGATGCATCTATCAAATCTGCGCGTGAGAGAGGCTACCATGTCATTGTACCCGAGGGCACCAACTCTACCTTCGACAACGACTACATGGATAAGGAGACAACCTTCCGGTATTTCAATGAAATGATGTGGCCGAAGCGGTATGCGAGCTGCGTCTCCATGGAGGAAGCCATAATGCAGATGGAGCAAGAGGGAAAAAATGGAAAATAGGAAATATCATCATGGGAATCTGCAGGAAGCCCTGATGGAGGAAGGAATTGCCCTGCTCCATGAGGAGGGTGTCGCGCAGTTTTCCCTAAGAAAGCTGGCAAAACGCGTCGGCGTCTCCCCCACAGCCTGCTATAATCATTATGAAAATGTCGAAGCTCTTCAGAAGAGCATGCGCGACTATGTGACGAAGCGTTTTGTCGAAGCACTCAAGCAGGCAATGGTGCCTGACACAGTAAATTCTATGAAGAGCACTGTAAGGCTCGGAGTTGCGTACGTGACCTTCTTTGCGGAGAACCCGCACTATTTTTCGTATCTGTTTGACACCGATTCGGTTTCTATTCGTTTGACGAAGGATGATATGGAAAGTGACTATGAGCCCTTTATCCTCTTTCGGGAATTCTCCCTGCAGTGTATGAAAGCGGCAGGCATTCCGGAAAGTAACTTTCGCGACAATCTCGTTGTCATGTGGAGCACTGTACATGGACTTGCCGCCATGGCCAACATGAAAGCAGTCTCCTATGAAGGTGACTGGGGACAACTCACGGCAGACATTCTGCAAAGTAAACTGGAGCTTCATTAAGCATGTTTACACGAGGGCGAGCCTTAATAGACGCATCAGCTCCTCCGGTGTTTTATCCATTCCCTTGGAAGCCCATGTGAAGATGATGTTGACGATTCCTCCACTGCTGTAGGAAAGGGCATATTCCAAAGCCTCCGGATTCTTTGCAAGCGTGCGGTCACCCTTCTGCCGGTGGTAAATCTCCTGTGAGATCGTATTCACAAAGTTTAACACGATGGAAACTAGATTGTTCTGATACAGAAGAATCTCATCAATCGCATCAAAAAGACGATA
>CALZEZ010000336.1 GCA_945643825.1 uncultured Lachnospiraceae bacterium | reverse complement strand
GGTGAGCATAACGCCAAGAAGGAGTGTAAAGATGGTACGAATGGTTTTCTTAAGCACGATCATCACCTCCTGTTCTGGAAAACTGAGGCAGCTTTCTGGTTGCCAGAATATTGTAGTTACGGATAATCCGTGTAAAGGCAAGGAAGGATGCCACAATCGAGAACAGGGATCCCGCATAGAACCAGTAATCGGATACGGGATCGATGACGACTATGGCGATCGCAGCAGCCACGGACGCAAAAGAAAGCGTGGGTGAGAAGGCATCCAGTGCAGAATGACTCTTTTTCACGGGTGGCTTTCGCGCTTTATATCCTCGCAGTCCCCGATCCAAGTCGCCGTGCTCCTTTTTCTGCATATGACTGTGCTCGACAATCGCTACAATGGCAGTGATAAAGGCGATGATCGCAGAGAGTATCAGCATTACCGAAGCAGAGAGCGATAAGAGCAGATTTAACAGCAGAAACAGCGGGATGGCCAGAAGCAGGGAGCCGATTGCGTAACGCGCCGGATCGATCGGACTATCGGCAGCACTCTTACCGGTCTGTCCATTGATCGTGACATAGGATACGCGATCCTTCTTCCGGTAGGCCATGAACCAGACGGGAAGCATCGCATATTTGGCAGGGCGCGGAACCGCATCCGGAGCAGTCTTCCTGCCCGGGTCAATATGATAGCCCTGAAAGGATGGATGACCGGTGATAGCCTGTGACGTGTAGGTCTGTGTCAGCTCGGCTGCGTCATTCAGATAGAGATTCGGATTCACATCCTCGGTATCGGCATAGAAGCCGCTTAAGTAAGCAGGGTGGAAATCACGCATGGCATTGACCTCATAGGGCACAACGCTTTCACTGATATCATCGGAAAACGTCGTGGAGGCATCGTGCAGGATTCCGTCAAAGGATGCGTCCATGTTACCCGACAGATCATAGTATCTTGTGATATCATAGTTTCCCTGACGACTGCTCTTGGTGGCAGAGGCATGGAAGGATCCCTGATAGTCAAAGCCGTACATCCAATAGGGCATGTAGATTCCACGGAAGCTCTCGATGCTCTTCGGATCCTTTAGCGCCGTCGGGGCAAAAGGAGAGCGATGGAGCATGCGGGTGTAGAGATCGGTACATTGCGCTTTGGTGATTTTGAACGGAATAATATGGTCGGGACGCTTCTCCTTGCTGATTCGGCTCTCTAGAATCGTGGAGGCACCGCAGAAGCTGCAGAAAGCAGCGGCGGTATTGTCATCACCGATGATTTCGGCGCCGCACTGTGGACACAGAAAACGAGTGGTACTAAACTCATTTTCTTCCTCAGCGGCACCATGAGTGGAAAAGGATTCCGGCTCATACGTGTTTTGGCAGTGATCGCAGCGAAGCTTTTGGGAAGCAATATCGAACCGCACGCCACCACCGCATGTTGGACATTGATACATAGTGGTAACCTCATTTGTTATTTTTTGTTATCTCTATCATATAACATTTTTCGCGAAAATAATATAGTTATTGCAAAGCATTTTCCGGAATGTTTGGGACTGGAATCCTGACGAAAAAAAGTGTATGATAGAACAGATTACAAAAGAAAGGGCAGCAGGCGTCACAAGGTAGCCCTGAAAAGACGCATATGCGTCATTTATCCTTACGACGCAAGCGTCTGCGGAATGGGAAGTAGTATGACAATCGAACAATTTTTAATACAGTATCATCCCGGTCTCTCCCAATACTGTACGGCTGTGATTGATCGGGATGGCGATATCGAAGCCTGTCAGGTCAGTCACCTGAAGACGATGATAGAGATGTATGGGGATCCCGATATTCTCTCGAAGATCCCGGAGGGCAATTCCCCGCTGTTCTGGCTCGTGAATCACCTGCACTGCGTGCTCGTGGATTATGAGAACCAGCTTTACAGCGGCGAACTGACAGGAGCGCAGCAGCAGGCGTTAGAAGCCCTTGCGATGCACGGACTGATCTGTGAAAACAGAAAGAATATACATGGACATAATTAACCTGAAACGGAGGAATATAACATGGATGCACTAGGGTATTATAATGGAACCTTTGGACCTCTCGATGAGATGATGGTTCCTATGAATGACAGGGTCTGCTTTTTTGGAGACGGCGTCTATGAGGCAACGACCGCACATAACAGGGTGATTCACCTGATCGACGAGCATGTGAACCGCTTCTTTAACAGTGCGGCACTTCTTAAGATCAGACTTGATTTTTCAAAGGATCGCTTGAAGGAGATTCTCTATGAGATGTTAGAGAAGGTCGAGGGAGAGCATCTTCTGGTTTACTGGCAGCAGACGCGAGGAACTGCACCGAGGGGGCATGCCTTCCCGGATGGTGATGTTCCCTCCAATCTCTGGATCATGATCAAGCCGATCAAAATGCCGGATTTTACCCAGAAGATTGCGCTGACTGAGACGGAGGATACCCGCTTCCTGCATTGTAATATCAAGACGCTCAACCTGATTCCCAGTGTCATGGCAGCGCAGAAGGCAAAGGAAGAGAACTGCTACGAGTGTGTCTTCCACCGTGGCGAAGTCGTCACCGAATGCGCACACAGCAATATCGCAATCCTTAAGGACGGTGTGTTCCGTACCCATCCCGACAATCAGTATATTCTGCCGGGAATCTCCAAGGCACAGCTTATGTTAGGCTGCCGCGAGCTTGGCATTCCCGTGGATGAAACTCCTTTTACCTTACAGGAGTTAAAGGACGCGGATGAGGTCATTGTCTGCAGCTCCACCAGA
>CALZEZ010000335.1 GCA_945643825.1 uncultured Lachnospiraceae bacterium | reverse complement strand
CCAATGGTATTCATGGTGTTGAGACCTAGACCTCGTGCAAAGAGGTTGGGCGTATAGCCATACTGTTCTACAACAGCCATGACCTTTTCTCTGGTCTTGGGACTGACATTGGTACTGCCGTTAAGCACGCGCGATACAGTCGCAATTGATACGCCGGCTTTTTCTGAAATGTCGTAGATTGTCATCGTTTCCCCTCCATAAATCCAAACGCATGTAAACGCTTACAATAGATTATATTATGAGTACAATAAATATTCAAGTCCTTTATTTTTCGGTAAAAAAACGGCTTGACGCAAAAATAGCCATGGCGTACAATCGAGATGTAAGAGCTTACATAGAAGAAAAATGGTAAGATAAAAATGAAATTAAGGGAGCAGAAAGAGAGGTATTTTTAAGATGGAAACAATCAATCGTTCCATGACAGGCAAAAAGGAAAGACCGATTAAGGTATTGCAGTTTGGCGAGGGTAATTTCCTGCGTGCGTTTGTAGATTATATGATTGATATTGCAAATGAACAGGGAGTTTTTGACGGAGATATCGTAATCGTTAAACCAATCGAGTTCGGATCACTGGATCGCTTTAAGCAACAGGAGTGCCAATACACAGTTTCCTTAAGAGGTATTGTGGATGGTGAGGCCAAGGTCTTAAATCGTAAGATCAGCAGTGTGGCTGACGTGGCGGACACATATACCGAGTATGACAAATATATGGAATATGCAAAGTTAGATACACTTCGCTATATTGTATCGAATACGACAGAGGCAGGTATTGTATTTGATGATACAGATAAGCTGGAGTATCAGCCGCCCAAGAGCTTTCCGGGTAAGCTGACCAAGTTTTTGTATGAGAGATATCAGGCCTTTGATGGAGCTATGGATAAGGGCTTAGTGATGCTTCCGGTTGAGCTGATTGATGATAATGGCATCAATCTGAAGAAATGTGTATTACAGCTATGTGAGCTTTGGAAGCTGGAGGAAGGCTTTGTAAACTGGATCAATGAGGCGTGTATTTTCTGCTCTACCCTGGTGGATCGAATCGTGACCGGATATCCGCGTGATATTGACAAGGATCTCTGGGAGGAGTGGGGCTATCATGATGAACTGATTGTAACCGGCGAGCCGTTTGCACTATGGGTCATTGAATGTCCGAAGGATATCAGTGGTGAGTTTCCTCTGGATAAGGCGGGACTGCCGGTAATCTATACCGATAATCAGAAGCCGTATAAACAGCGTAAGGTTCGTATCTTAAATGGTGCGCATACATCCTTTGTGTTGGCATCCTTCCTGTGCGGCAATGATATTGTGTTGGAATCCATGGAAGATGAACTTGTGTACAGATTTATGCGCGAGACCATCTTTGACGAGGTGATTCCGACACTGACTCTCCCAAAGCAGGATCTGGTTGATTTTGCGGAGGCTGTTACGACACGCTTTAAGAATCCGTATGTGAAGCATGCTCTGTTGTCCATTTCGTTAAATTCGGTTTCCAAGTGGAAAGCAAGATGCATGCCGAGCTTTTTAGCTTATATCGAGGAGCAGAAGACGCTTCCGAAGCACCTGACCTTCTCACTGGCTGCACTTATGGCATTCTATACCGGCGATGAGATTCGGGACAAAGCGCTTATCGGTATGCGGGATGGCAAGGAGTATAACATTATGGATGATATGTCTGTCATGGAGTTCTTCCGTGACAATTGCCGTAAGAGCAGTGCAGAATATGCCAAGGCAGTATTGTCTAACACAGACTTCTGGGGACAGGATTTGTCTGAACTTGCGGGTGTACTTGACGCAGTTACTGCATACACAGAGGATATTCGCAGCTTGGGCATGAGAAAGGCTATGGAGAAAAATTTCTAATGGAAAAAATAATAAAAATCCACGAATCAGATAATGTGGCAGTGGCGATTCAGACGATTGCAGCCGGAGAAGAGTTTGCTGTGGCTGGTGTGACAATGACGGCAAAAGAGGAGATCCCGGCGGGGCATAAGGTGGCGCTTACCCGGATTGCCGTAGGAGAAGAGGTAATAAAATATGGCTGCCGTATCGGTTATGCGAAGGAAGCTATTGAGCCTGGAAGCTGGGTACATATTCATAATATCCGGACTGCGCTCGGAGAGCTTCTAAGCTATACCTACGAGCCGGTTGAGGATACCTTTGAGATGGAGAAAAATCCGTCAAATGCATCGTTCCGGGGATTTGTTCGCACGGATGGTAAGGTCGGTGTGAGAAATGAAATATGGATTATTCCGACAGTGGGATGTGTTAATAATGTAGCCAGTGCCATGGCGAAGGCGGCAGCAGGAAGGATCAAAGGGACGGTTGACGATGTGGTTGCCTATCCGCATCCGTATGGCTGCTCCCAGATGGGAGACGATCAGGAGCACACACGTACGATTCTGGCGGATCTGATTCATCATCCCAATGCCGGAGGGGTATTGGTACTGGGACTTGGCTGTGAGAACAGCAATATTGATGTGTTAAAGGACTATATCGGAGAATATGATCCGGATCGTGTTAAATTCCTGGTATGTCAGGAAAGCGATGATGAGATGGAGGATGGGCTTGCACTGCTTGAGCAGCTGATTGACTATGCGGCAGGCTTTGAGAGACAGGTGGTTAGTGTCGATAAGCTTGTTGTCGGACTCAAATGTGGCGGAAGTGACGGCTTCTCCGGCATTACAGCCAATCCCTTGGTTGGAAGATTTTCCGATCTGCTCATTGCAAAGGGCGGAACCACCATTTTGACAGAGGTTCCGGAGATGTTCGG
>CALZEZ010000334.1 GCA_945643825.1 uncultured Lachnospiraceae bacterium | reverse complement strand
GTACAGGTGTTATTTGAAGAAGATGGAAGCATAGAAACCTATCGCATCGTGACAACGGTACGAGGAAATTCCTTAGAGGGACTTGTTAGCAATGAATCTCCAATCGGAAAGGCACTGCTCGGTCATAAGGTGAAGGATCGAGTCTATGTGGAAGTAAACCCGACCTATGGGTATTATCTAGTTATCCTTGCCATTGATAAAACCAATGATGATTCACAGGATAAAATCAGAAGCTTCTAAGAGTACGTGGAGGAAAAAATGTGGGCGGCTTATTAATTTTTTTGTTTATTATATTGCCGATTTTGAAAGGAGCGAAGCGGGACGAACGTCGTTCTGATGTGTTTAAAATATTTTTTTGCATCTATTTTTTGTTTGCGGTATTGGGAGCGGTATTTGATTCTCCGATAGCGGCAGTTGCAATCATTGCTTTGGTCCTCTATCTGTTTATAAAAGCCAAAAAGAAAAAGGAATCCAATGAGCGGGAACAGAAGTATGGCTGGGAGAAGCAAACCCGAACAAAACAGAACAGCTATGGCGGAACCTATCAGAATACTCAGAGCTATTCATCGAGAGCAGATGCCGGCACAGGAAGAGTATTCAGTGTGATTCTTCCGAAGCAGGTTTCCAAGAGACGCAAGATCGTGCAGGACTTTAACCGGAAATATGATTTGTATCTGACCCCGGAGCAGGTGCAGGGCATCGTTGATTCGACCTACATGTCTGAGACATGGAAGCGGGAAGTGGAGGCGATGGCGGGAAAATACGAGACCATTTACGAGTGGTTTCAGGGCAGCACGAAATGGCTTCGCGCTTATCTGTATGCGTTCCATGTACAGGACGTCACCTCGGATTTCTCGCAGCAGGAGCGTATTGTGACAACGGCTTTTGAAGAAATCATGCGTTATTCGGATTCCTTGAGTAATCTGTCTGTGTCCGAGAGAATTAAGGAGATTAACAGCAAGTTCTACACGAACTTTGATGATGTGACTTATATGATTGCTTATCGTTTTCTGGAGAGCAAAGGGCTGTTCCACACGCTGGAGGTAACAGAACCTTCCAGAGATGATAAGGATCTGGATGATTTAATGGAAAAATATCGAACGATGCCGTCTGAATAAAATAATGACAATCAGAAAATCCTACTTGAAAAAAGGAGGATTTTTCTATTATGGGTCAGAATACAAGACAGGTTGGTTTACAGAGTGTCCTTATTGATACACCGGTGTTTATCCGCGCAAGTGCTTCGATTGTGGGAAAAAAGGAGGGCGAGGGTCCTCTTGGCGAGTTTTTTGACAAAACCGGTACCGATGACTTATTTGGTGCAAAAACCTGGGAGGATGCCGAAAGCAGTCTTCAGAAGGAGGCAGTAACACTTGCCATGGAGAAGGCTGGATTAAGTGCGAAGGAGATTCGCTATCTTCTGGCAGGGGATCTTTTGGGACAGTCGATCGCGACATCCTTTGGTCTGATGCAGTTTGATATTCCATTGTTTGGATTGTATGGAGCCTGCTCGACCTGCGGCGAATCGCTGAGCCTTGGAAGCATGTTGCTTGCAGGAGGCTTCGCCGATCATGTGGTATGTGTCACATCGAGTCATTTTGCTAGTGCTGAGAAAGAATTCCGTTTTCCTTTAGGATACGGCAGTCAGCGTCCTATGGCAGCATCCTGGACGGTGACAGGCAGCGGTGCCTTTGTACTTAGCACGGACAGTGGCAAGCGGAATGCACCAAGGATTACGGGGATAACAACCGGCAAAATCGTGGATTACGGTATCAAGGATACCTTTAATATGGGCTGTGCGATGGCGCCGGCGGCAGCAGATCTGATCAGACAGCATCTTCAGGATTTTAATCGGGAGGCAACCGATTATGACAAGATCATCACCGGAGACCTGGGAACGGTCGGAAAAACGGCTCTTATGGATCTTCTGAAGGAATATCAGATTGATATTGCACCTGTTCATATGGATTGCGGAATCGAGATGTTCGACAGCGAGAAACAGGGAACGGATGCCGGAGGCTCCGGATGTGGCTGTTGTGCCGCAACACTTTCAGCATATATATTAAGAAAGCTGGAAAAGGGGGACTGGAAGAGAGTGCTCTTTATTCCAACCGGAGCATTGCTGTCCAAGACCAGCTTCAACGAGGGCAAAGCTGTTCCGGGTATTGCGCATGGTGTTGTGATAGAGGCATAGCTGTTTGTATATTTTTTATAGTTTTTCCCTGGGCTTTTCATTACTTTCGTAGAATGTGCCAAAACCAAGATTTCTGGTTGTTTCAACTTGCTTTTGAATAGAAGCGTGTGTTAAAATATCCCTCGTGCACATACAAGTGTACGTGCGAGAGAGACACGAGGAGAAGCAATGGGAGAGACGACCAATTATTATGTGGTGAAGAAAAAGGCAGTTCCGGAGGTGCTTTTAAAGGTTGTGGAGGCAAAGGAGCTGTTGGAGTCAGAGCGGGTCTGCACGGTACAGGAAGCGATTGACCGGGTAGGAATCAGCAGAAGCTCCTTTTATAAGTACAAGGACGATATTTTTAAGTTCCATGACAGCTCGCAGGGAACAACGATTACATTGACCTTCCAGATGGATGATGAGCCCGGTCTGTTATCGGATGTCCTCAAGATTATCGCTGAGTTTGGGGCAAATATCCTGACGATTCATCAGAGTATCCCGATTAATTCGGTGGCATCCTTAAGCATCAGCGTACAGATCCTTCCGACCACGAGGGATGTAGAACAGATGATTGAAGAGATGGAGCGCCAGAAGGGCGTTC
>CALZEZ010000333.1 GCA_945643825.1 uncultured Lachnospiraceae bacterium | reverse complement strand
CCTGCCGGCTCATAAATCAGGTAATAGCCTGTTCCACCAAGCTTCAGTATCCTGTCTCCGCGGCGGCTCTGCTTAAAATCCTCCTGCAGAAGGGATATCTCTTCGTTGCTCATGTCGGAGTCGCTTCTGAGCATGGCGAGGAAATTGTAGATCTCCTTCTGGCCTTTGGTTGCCTTATCTACCACCACGCGGCCATCCAGATGTATCATATAGCTGCTGGCTTTTCCGTCAAAGGCGGAAACCTCCAGCGCATTTACAATGTCAGAGTTATTGAAGCTGACAGCAATCGCCTCATAGTCAAACCCCTTATATGTCCCGCGCTCGGAAGGTACAGCAAACACCATAATCTGCGGCTTGCCGGGCACCACGGAGTTTACCACGATATCCTTGCCGTCGAGGATCAGCTCGGACAGATCATTTTTCATATCCAGATAGCCCGTCTCATCGTTTACGGTACGGTAGTTTCCCTCTCTGGAGATGAAGTAAAAGCTGGTAAAGCCGATCTCCTCCTTTGCATGGTTGACGAAGGCCTCAATGTCTTTTTCATCTGAAACATCCTGCAAATAATCAACCCAAAGATGCAGATTGCCCCAGTTTTTGTCTACCAGGTTGTACAGTGCGCCGTTGGTCTGGTGAAAGATTTCTGTCAGATGGGAAACACTTTCTGAATATATGGTCTGTGATACAAAGCCATAGTAATGGAAACTAATTGCAGATATTCCAAGCAGAAGCAATACAGCGGCTATCACACCGATCAATCGTTTCCTCATGAAATCTCTCTCCTCTCTTCATCCTGTTATATCATCTGTTTTTTGTAAGCTTCGTCTCTCATTTCAGTGTGATATAGCTTTCCGGTTTTGCAATCGTGCCGCCATTCGCTATATACTCAATCCATTCCGGTTTCACTCTCTTTTCTTCCATCTCAAACACACGGCTTTCGTCCTTGAGAATGGGTGCCATATAGGCATTTGTATTCAGACAGGTCACACGGAAGGTATCCTCATCCTTTATCTCCTTGCCGTCTCTGAGGACTCGGGTCAATGTGAAGGCTCCATCCGTTTCCTTTACTTCTATCGAGATACCGCTGACGATAGGCAGGGATCCCCGGTTGATCGGATTAAAGCCACCCTCGACGCCCTCTACATAAGCTTTGACGGTTTCTTTAAGCTCGGCTCCGGTCATTTCCCTTTGCCATGCGCCGAGTGAGTTCGGCATAATCATATTTCCAACCATTTTTTCCGTATAATCCGCCTTGAGCACCGAACCGGTAAAGCTGTTTGCGGTTGCGATGAGCACATCGCTGCCATAGTGTCCACGCAGGCTGTTTGCCATGACAGAGTAGGCTTCGTTGCCGCCCTTTGTATGGAAGCGGTTCGAGTAGCCCTGCTCGATAGACAGTACAGTTTCGCCGGCGCCAGCCTTGGTATCCTTTAGCATAGAATCAAAGCTCTCATAGGCCTTTGCGGCATCGTATTCACCCTGAAGCATCTTGGTGACAACCTCCTTGGATCCCGAAAAGAAATCGTTCGAGGCAACCCGGATATAGAGGTGGTTCTGGTCGATCAGCGGCTTTAGGTTGTCCAGATACGGTGATATCTCCAGTTCTACGTTCTGGCTGTATGCGATCACATCACCACCCTTTGCCAGCACATTCTGCGCATCCTCGGAGAGCATGACATTAACCACCTGCAGGGCCTTTTCCTTGCGGGTGCTGTCCTTTTCAAGCTCACGGTTCAGTGCCACCTGGAACTGGGGATAGGTCAACAGCCATTGCTCTCCATTTTGTCCAAAATAGGGGAGAAATACGGCATCCACGCCGCTTTTCTGGAATTCCACTACATTTGCCCCGCCTCCCCGAATGATTGCCGCCTTGCCTTCGGAAAACAGATCGATAACGGGGGTATAGTCAAGCTCCACATCCTCGGGGAGAATGTTTACATCCTTAATAAACTGTTCCATGCGCGCAAACGCCTCCGGCCAGATGACAGTGTCCAGACCGAGGATGTCCATGTTCTCCGGATCCTCGTATCCACTGCGCCACATGCGTCCCTCCATGGAGGTGATCTCGGGAATGGAGAGTCCCTGCAGAATCTCCATGCAGGTGTAGTCGTAGGCAAAATCGGCGACAAAGCCGCGGATGCCCACTTCCTCAAAGGCCTGGCAGGCCGCTACAAGGCTCTTATAATCTGTGGGAAGCGGAATGTTGTGCTCTTCAAAGAGACCTCTGTTGGCAATGAGACCGTCCACCTCACCGCACAGCGGGAGCCAGTTGACTGTTCCGTCGCTGTTGGTAAAGCTTGCAAGATAGGAATCGTACACGGCTCCTGCTGCCTCGGTTGTCGACAGGTCCATCAGGTTATCCTTTAGTGCCGCTGCATCATGAAGAGAGAATCGGCGGCAGGTGATGATATCGGGCAGCTCACCGTGCTCATTCATGAATTTATAGAAGTCAAGGTCGTTGTTTCCCACGACGAATTGAATGTTCACATCCGGAAGCTGCGACTGGATATAGGGCACGTAGCTTTCGTACAGTGCCGTGCTCCACATATAAACCGTTATTGTCTCCGCATCCTCCTTTGCCGCAGTATTTGCTCCGCAGCCAAACAGAAGTGACAAAAGCAGCATTCCAGTCACAAGCAATGCAATTTGTTTGGTTCTGTTTCTTTTCGTCATTCTTTGTTTCCTTTCATCTAGCTCCCAGTTATCATCAAACACTCTACCGGTGAAAAATGGATTTTCTATCCGCTCGATAATCCTTCCGGCAAAGGTGAATCATC
>CALZEZ010000332.1 GCA_945643825.1 uncultured Lachnospiraceae bacterium | reverse complement strand
CCTCGCCGGGCAGGAAGAGATTGCACTCATCGTAATCTGTGGAAGTAATCAGAAGCTCTACCAGAAGCTCCGTGAACAGGAAAATCCCGGATTTATCGTGATTGCTCATACGGATCAGATGGCATCCTATATGAGGGCGAGCCAGCTGTTCATCACCAAGCCGGGTGGTCTTTCCTCAACGGAGGCAGCAGTTTGTCAGATTCCGATTCTGCATACCTCCATGATTCCGGGTTGCGAAACCTTTAACGCCGAATATTTCAGCAGACACGGCATGAGTATTGCTGGCGAACTGACAGATGAGCTGCTGTCCAAAGTGAAAGAAATGCTGAACAATCATGATATCGTTGCGCAGATGAACGCATGCCAGAAAAAAGTGGTAAATCCAAACGCCGCAGCAGATATCTGCCGCCTTGCACAACAACTTGCATGGTGAGTTTGTACTTTCGGGGCGTAATAGCAATTTTTGTTCTCCAGCGCCCCGCCACCATTTTGGATTTTTATGCTCCCGGGGCGTAACAGCCAATTTTTCTCTTCTACACCCCGCTCAGATTTGCCCATAGGGTAAAATAACAATTTCTCTACTCCAACGCCCCGCTTCCACTTGCCCGTCAGTTTAATAGAGAATTTCATGCCTGCAGTTGCTGATTTCACTATACCAGCTGCGGAAAATACTTTGATTGGGGTAAATACTATGAAAAGGAGGAAAAGATTTGATTCCAATTTCAGTACAAGTACATCATTCATTTGTGGATGAATAACAGAATCCCAATGGCAGGGATACAAAATTCGTATTTCGGAAAATATTAATCCAGGGATTCTTATATATGCAACTATTGGTTGCCGAAATTGCATGTTATGATGGTGGTAATGCAACCGCTATTTCTAATAGAATGCATGTAACAAAATAAGAAAGGTGGAATCTATTATGAATATAGCGGACAGGATACAAACACTAAGGAAAAGCAAAGGAATATCACAAGAAGAACTGGCTATTAAAATGGGAGTATCACGTCAAGCAGTCTCCAAGTGGGAAGTGAGCAAAGTTCTCCGGATATTGATAAGATTATACTCCTGAGCGAATTTTTTGATGTTACAACAGATTACATATTAAAAGGCATAGAACCATTTGCAGATGTGCCTGAAAAGAAAAAAGATGCAAGGATCTTCTCTGTTGCTGGGACTGCTTTAAACTTCATTGGATTGATTTTAGCCATTGCGATATGGATAACAAAGCGAACTCCACTATCGGTTGCGATAGGAGTAATTATTATGGCAATTGGATGTATGATTTTTGCCATTGGTCAATTCATAGGGGATAATAAGAAAAAAGCTTCTGTCATTTTTTGGGGTATTAACATATGGCTCTTAAGTCTTATTCCTATTTCATGCATATTTAATTGTGTGTCAGGACTCCTTGAAGGTCATTGGTGGACATTTACACCAACACCTCAGCTTGGAAATTCAATTATTACGTATGCTATCTGTTGGCTATTTTATTTTGCAATATGTATTGTATTTGACATTGTAATACTAAAACGTAGAAATCGATAACTTCAAGTTTATAAATTTCTCTTGACACCCGACAAATGAAAGTCTAATATAGTTTGCATACAAACTATATTAGAGAGGAACAAATTGATGCAAAGAGTGATATCTATTATTGAGAATTCCCAGGCAGCCTATCTTGCGACTGTCGATTCGCAGGGCAAGCCCGAGATCCGGGCACTTCTAAATCTTCCGAATCCTAAGAAATACAAGCATCTTGCGGGCAAGGCGCTTAAGCAGGAGGGCGATACCTTGATTATGTATTTCACCACCAATACCTCATCCCAAAAGGTCGCGAGAATTCGCAATAACTCGAATGTCGCACTCTATTTCTGCGAGCCGAAGCTTTTTCAAGGCATCTGCGCGTCCGGGACAATGGAAGAGATTACGGACGCTGCCCTAAAAGATAGCCTGTGGCAGCGAGGCTGGACCATGTATTATCCCAAGGGCAAGACAGATCCCGATTACACGATTCTGAAATTCACATCGACAAAGCTTGAGGGCTGGTATGATTTTGGACCGCATATCTTCGGAGGGGAAGCATGAAAAAGACGAGAGGCGGCACACTCCTGTCGCAGGTACATCAGGTTTCGGGTCGCGTCTGGAACAGAATACTGCGGGATAACCGCATGGAAGATTTAGAGGGAGCACGCGGACGAGTCATCTTCGCCCTGTGGGGAAAAAATGGTGTCCCCATTAAGACATTATGTGAGAAGACCAGTCTGGATAAATCAACCCTGACAGGAATTCTAAGCCGTCTGGAGCGTGACGATTATATTGAGAGACGACCGGACAAGGCAGACAAGAGAAGCACGCTGATTTTCTTAACCGGCAAGGAAGAGGAATTCCTTCAGAATATGGATAAGGTCTCTGAGAAAATGAATCACATTTTCTATCGAGGCTTTTCTGACGAAGAGATCACGCAGTTTGACGATATGTTAGCCCGCATCTTGGAAAACTGCAAAGAAGCAGAAGCGGAAAAGTATTGACTGTAAACCTTGTTTATACCTCAGAGTGGGTAAAAGGAGGTGTTTATAAATGACAATAAAAGAAGTTGAGCAGATAACCGGTCTGACACGCTCTAATATCCGTTTTTATGAAAAGGAAAAATTAATAAGTCCAGACCGAAATGCGAGTAACGGATATCGGGACTATTCGGAAGAGGATGTAAGGACCATCAAGAAAGTTGCCTATCTTAGAACCCTGGGTATATCGGTTGAGGATATCCGTAGAATTTCAAGAAAT
>CALZEZ010000331.1 GCA_945643825.1 uncultured Lachnospiraceae bacterium | reverse complement strand
AGCCGATCGATATGAAAGAGGTTCTGTCGGTATTACAGGATATGCTTGCGGAAGCCTAACTTTATGGTAGACGTTTTTCTCCTTTTTAACGTTTTCGTCCCAGTAAATCCGCACTAATTGAGTCAAAATATCGAAAAAAGTCCCAGTAAATTTGAAAATTACTGGGATTTTTTTTCGAATAAAATTAAATCGTCTGAATTTTTAGGACAAAAAATGAAAAACAGCAAAAAAAAGTCCGAAAACAGCATTTTCATAATGCGATGAATCTGGAAAAGTAGAAAAATATTATGATTGAGGTTGACAGCTAATCAAAATTAGCTTTCACTTCATAACAGGTGAATACGATTTGTAAAAAGAAAACTGATGAAATCGAAATTCGCTTAATGAACGCAGACGGAGCCGAGTGGACAAATATTTAACAAGCTGAGAAGGAAGATTTGAAAGGTAATAAGAAGTTGCGAAGAATAAGATAATGTCCTCATGGTTTGCTACTTGACATATGACAGGTGGCATCCCTACAATGAGAAAAAGATTTACAGATTGATAGACAGGATGGAACAGATTATGAAAAAACAGATATTAGCCCGCTTTCTGCTGATTGGAGCAGGAATGGCAATGGCACTTTCTCTTTCAGGCTGTGGCAAGGAGAAAGAGACGGCCGCGGAAACAGCAGCAAAAGAGCAGACCACCAAACAGGAAAGCCAGGTGGAATCATCCGTAGAAGAGGAGAGTGCGGAGCAGCCTTCCCCGGAGGAGCAAAACGAGATTTGCTTTACCGTTGTACATAACTACGTCGAGACACAGGAAATGTATATCCCAGAGGAGGGCGACGGCTATCCCTATGCGTATGTAAACTATCCGACCTTTGAGCTGCCTGATGCCTTGTGGAAGAACTATCCCGCCCTTGCGCAGGGGCTTGAGGATTACAGCACCACGTCACAGGAGGAAGGAATCCGCTCGCTGGCAAATGCAGCGCGGAATGCACAGGAATGGGATATGGAATACTATTATTCCATGATTGTGGAGGATCAGAATCTGGAGATTCTCCGGGCGGATGATAAGGCGGTGGGTTTTCTTATCACGCTCTACTATAGCAATAACGGTCCCCATCCGGTTACCTATTTCACAACCGGTATGATGGACACAAAGACCGGAGAGCGGCTGACCCTTTCTGATGTAGTGAAGGATGTGGATGGGCTGGCGGCAGTCATTCTGGATAATCTCGTTGCCGTAGACGAAACCTATGTTTTTTCCGAGGAAGAAAATGAGCAGATGCTACCTCTGATCGAAGACATGATTGTGGGAGAGTATCTGCCGTGGACATTGGACGAAACAGGATTTCACGCCTACTTTGATGCCTATGCCCTGCAGTATTATGCCTTTGGACCAATCTTTGCAGATTTGTCTTATGACGAATATTCTGAGCTTTTTAATCCGGACTATCTTCCGGTTCAGACACAGATACCATTAACGCAGCGCATTACTTATGAGAAAGCCGAACCGACGAGCTGGTCGTTCGAGGAGCTTGCGCCGTATGCGGAGCAAGGAGAAGGGGACGATACCGGTTATTATGTCATTGAATGCCCGGACTGGGACGTTCCCTATTTGGCAGACGGAATTTTTGACACGCTGACAGCATCGCCAATTACACTGACCGAGGTGGAAAAGAAGACATCCGAATATCTTTTCCCGGAAAACTGGTCCGCAGAAACCGGAATCGAGCTGCCCAAAACCTTTTTAGGCGGAGACTCCTGGTACTATGATGAGACCTACTATTATTATGCGGACAATTCGGCAGATTATGGTCGCCTTGCGCTGGAAGTCAGTAAAGCAGACTCCTATGATCACGTCGGAACCTATGACTTTTCCGACTATCTCAACACACCGACACCGGGCAATGAATACACAACGCTGTATATTTATTCCGCTGCAATCTATGACGGCATCCTCTACACGGAGATATCGCATCGCACCTATGCAGAGGATCAGCCCTGCACCGGTTATATCGTAGCCGTGGAGGTGGACACCGGCAGGTTACTTTGGCGAAGCAGAATGCAGGTTGCCAACGGCTATAACTTCGTGGTCGGCAAGGATACGATCCTGTGTGGTTACGGTTTCACCGCCGAGGACGATTACCTTTATATTTTAAGCCGCCATAGCGGAGCGGTACTGGAACAGAGAAAGCTTAAGACAGGACCAGATTACTTTATTCCGGTTGATGATTCGCTGTATGTGCTGACCTATGATACGGCATATAAATATCAGGTAAGTGGAGAATAGACAGATGACTAAGCTGGAACGTAGCGCTTTGTATGAAATGCTTGAGCTGCCACAGGAGGTAGTGGATGCCCTGAACGCTTATGAAGCGCAAAGAACGACAGAGCTTCCGGACGACCTTTACCACAAGCTGTTTGCAAGAGAGCAATGGGAAGAGGGCGTGAAGGAGCTGCAAAGCTATCTGGGCGACGACCCCACGGGCATGAAAATTCTTTGGGAGCAGCTTCATATCGTCTGCCAGTATACCTATGGTGAATATGTAAAGCGAGGCATCAGCGAGGATATTTTTGTCGCCACCATGAAATTCTGTACCAGATTCCTATATGAGCACCATGCCACCTGGGGAACGTATCAATATGTGTGGGCATGGTGGTTCCCCAGACAGATGACGGTACAGGAATTCCGGCTTGGGGCGTTGGAATATGAGTTTGTGGACGGGAAAGAGCGCGAGATCGCGGTTCACATCCCCTCGGATGCCGATATGAGCATCGATTCCATTCAGACCTCGCTGGCGTCCTTCTA
>CALZEZ010000330.1 GCA_945643825.1 uncultured Lachnospiraceae bacterium | reverse complement strand
TATCATTTTATGGATATTACGGTTACAGAGAGCATTGAGAAGCTGATTGCCGATACCGCTGAGAAATATGGCAAAATAGATATTCTTGTGAACAATGCTGCCAATGTAGGGTTAAAGGATGGTCGTGTGGATGAGCTGACACTCGAGATGTGGGATGGTATTTTCCAGAGTGATCTGAGAGGAACCTTCTACACAACGAAGTGCGTGCTTCCTTATATGCAGAAAAATGAGAATGGTGGCTCCATTATTAATATTGGTTCCATGGCATCCTGCGGTGGAGACCTCGGATCTACGGCATATGCATGTGCGAAGGCAGGAGTAGATCTGCTGACACAGTCAACGGCTTTGCAGTACGGAAAGAATAACATTCGCTGTAACTGTGTTCGTCCGGGACTGATCGTTACCCCTCAGAATGAAGCATACGTGCCACAGGCACTCAAGGATATTTTCTTAAGCAACATCATGGTAAACAGATATGGATGTCCCGAGGATATCGGACACATGTGTGTTTATCTTGGTTCAGATGAGAGCTGCTATGTGAGCGGACAGATTATCAATGTGGATGGTGGTATGAACTCTCATGTTCCTACCGTTGCTCAGTTTAAGGAGTTAAATTCCAGAACCTGGTAAGAATACAGAACATATAGGAAAAGAGAACCGGATCAATTATGAGAGAAACTATCGTGATTGATTCGGTTTTTTATGTGATAGGAAATTGCTTGAACCGTAATGTACATAGAGTACTGAAAAAATGTCGGGATTCAATGTGGCTACATGTTGAAATGCTACGCAACATTGTAGTATGATAATAGGAATTGACAAATTATGATTGGAATCGACATATTATTGTTACTATAGAAAGAAATGGACAAGGAGAAAGAAGTAATGGTATTAAGTGAGTGTTATGAGGCTTTTGGGGGCAACTATGAGGCTGTCAAGCAGCGGATTGCCAATGATGCAACGATTCAGAAATTCCTGCTTATGTTCTTAAAGGAACCAAGCTATGGTAATCTGTGTGAGGCTTTGGAAAAGGATGATTATGAGAGTGCCTTCCGTGCAGCGCATTCCCTAAAGGGAATCAGTCAGAATCTAAGCTTTCAGAAACTGGAAGTTTCATCCTCTGCGTTGACGGAGCATCTTAGAAATTATGCGGAACAGCCGGTTGATAAGGCACAGTGCAAAGAGCTTTTTGATAAGATGACAGTAGATTATAAAGAAGTTTGGAATGCGGTGGATGAGTTCGCAAGGCAACAGTGACCTTGCGTGTAGTACTGGGAGACGATGCTGGAAGGTGGTGGCTGTATGAATGAAGTGCTCCATAGACTGGAAATGAAAGAATTTACGAACGATCAGATTCGTGAAATTCAAGAGGGCATCGAAGAGGGTCTTGATGTAACTGTTTATGCGAAAAAAGAGTTTCTGGCAATTCAGATGCAGCAGATCCGGATGGGATTGTTAAAGGTCTTCCGGTAGAAAAGTATGCCAGAAAAGAGTACGACTGGTTTCAGATGCAGGGTTTCCTATTACCGCAGTCCGATGTATACAGCCCATGAGATGTGCAAGCGACGGATTTTCATGGAGGAGAACCCGGATATCGTCTGCAATCTGGAAACACAGGAGCTCTCGCCGGAGGAGATGTTCCCGGATTCCCAAACAGCTTGGCGATGGCACAGTGGATTACAGGGATGTTGAGTGGTTTGAGCCTGTAGCAAAAGGGCAGAAGCTGGCGTTCTATCACAGCGCAAAGCAGGGCGAAAACGGCACGACGATAAAAGGCAGGGTGATACCGGCACGACGTGGCAGAGAAAATATAAACCCGAGATCAGAAATACCATGGATCTCTATTTCAAAATAGAAAGTGCCATTTACACAAAAGAAAAGCAGATGGAGACGTTGTTGAGTGCCAAGGACAAACTGGAGGAGGAGCTTAAGAAATCCTGCAATGCCTGTGCTATTGTGAATGCTCAGAACGGAAAAGAAGCCCTGCGTATTCTCGCCTAAGCTGTTGGAATGCTTCTGGAATGTGAGAAATGAGTTCGAGAAGATAGCAGATCTTGCGTGGTAAGCGTGGATTTGGGATAAAAAAAGCCCGAGGAAGAAGCCTCGGGCTTTTTTCTATTTCGTTCTCTTGCGGTCTGGCAGTACAAAGATAAAGATTAACGAGCTGAGTAACAGAATGTAGGGGTAGAAGAGCAAAGGGAGCACATCAAAAGCATTTACCGAGGCTCCAAGCTCTGCTGCTGCCGAGAGAGCGACCAGCATCTGTGCACCATAAGGAAGAATTCCCTGGAAGACACAGGAAAACGTATCCAGAATGGAAGCCGACTTGCGATTGGTTATGCCGTATTCCTCAGACATCTCTTTGGCAATGGGATTTGCCATGACAATTGCCACGGTATTATTGGCAGTAGCGATGTCCATGATACCTACAAGTAAGCCCATGCCAAGCTGTCCACCCTTCTTTCCACGGAACAGCTTCTTGATTCCATATAGAAGAGCATCAAAGCCGCCATGCTCACGAATCAGGGCACAGATTGCGGAGACGAGAATGGCAACCATGGTTGTCTCGAACATGCCGGCGGCACCTGAGCCCATATTTCCGAGTAAGTCGGTGGCATTTGTCATGCCTGTTGCCAGCATGATGACCGAGCCACTGATAATTCCGATGAACAGGACCAGGAAAACATTGATTCCGATGATTCCACCGACCAGAACAAGCAGATAAGGAATGATCTGGATGAGATTATAGGATTCATGGATCTCTCCGCCGTTATAGGTATTTAATGACAAAATCAGAATGAGG
>CALZEZ010000329.1 GCA_945643825.1 uncultured Lachnospiraceae bacterium | reverse complement strand
TTCCTGTGCGTCATCTGCGGCTTCTGTTGCATCCTTTGCGGCTTTTGTTGCATTCTTTCCGGCTTCTTTTGCATTATTTGCTGCGATTTCAGCTTTCTCAAGCTCATTATTAATCTCAGTCACAAGATCGTTTACATTATCTAATGCTTCCTTAGCATCCTCAACTGACTCGTTCATTTCCGCAACGGACGCTGCACCGGAGGTCTCAGTATCCTGGTACTTACCTGCATTTTCATCAATCGCATCAAAGCCATGATCCTCAACTTCCTCTGCAGCATAAACCGTCATAGTCCCCATACTTCCCATTACGGTTGTGCTTGTAACCATAGCAGCAAGTGCTATTGAAATACTTTTTAATACTTTTTCACTCTGTGTTGACCTTCTCATATCTGATTTCTCCTTTACTTACAACAACACTCATTTCACTTTCTAATCCATATTATACCAGCGTTCGGTCACACGGCGGTCACACGACGTTAAAAATTGCATCAAAAATTACCAAAATCACATCAATCCGGCTGGATTTTTTCCTGAATGAGTGAAATATGGGATGTGATGCTGTTGGTCACGAGCTTGGTCAGGCAGGAAAACATCTGCTTCTGCTTGGCGGGCTCCATGCCGATGAAGGCTTTCTGCATCGAAAGGGCGGAGCGGATTTTAGTCTCGTTGATGTCATTGAGGGTTTTGGCATTCGAGGAGGATATGATCGACCAGATGTATTCCACAATCTGTTCCCGCTCCTCGGTTGAGAGTGCCTTGATCCAAATGTTAATCCAGTAATCCATCTGCTGCCCGATGATGGTTCTGCGTTTCATATAAATAAAGTGTCTGCCGTCCACGCTCCATGAGAAGGGGTCGTGTTGGAAAACGGTCAGGTTTGTACTCTGTATCGTCGTGTAGTCATCATGCTCTAACAGGATTCCGACAATCGAGGATTCGGGTACGAAGGAGTGAATACGCTCTCTGACCGAACGATATTCGTCTGAATCGAGAAATGCATGACTAAAGCCCGGCGCATCATTGCTGTAGATATCAAGGATGCGGTTCTTTTTATCCTCGTCAAGATAAGCGGCTGCCCATACGGCAAGGTTTCCGCCCTTTGAATGTCCGCTTAAAATAATGTAGCGGTCACTTTTTTCAATCTGCTCGAGGGCAAAGAGGGAGGCCTCCATCTGTGATGGGATGCCATCCACGAAGCTCATGTTGAGGTCTTCCTTCCAGCCAATCAGGGATTCATCGGTTCCGCGGTAGGCGATGAACAGACCATTGTCCGGCAGGTCGAACGAGGTCGCTGCAAACTGCATCTGTGTGGCTTCATCCAGAATACAGCGGTAATCCCGTATGCCGATATCCTGATAACGTGTGCTTTCTGCCACCAGCTTCATCAGCTTTTTTACCGGGTCAGCAATAATCCTGGGACCATAGTCGCCCTCTTCCTTATCTAAATGCTTCTGGAGTATCGCCAGGTCTTTGATTGTGGGTTCAGACGCCCAGTCGAGTTTTTCCAGATTCACATAGGCTAACACAGAAAAAACCAAAGCATCCACTTCATTTACAGGATCCTTTGTAAACGGCAGGTCGCCCCGCCAGGAAATATAATCAATGATATTGTTTTTCTCTCCCATATGCTGCGCCTCACTTTTTCTCTACTTTGACAAAATGCTTCGCTGCTCTGTTAATATTGCTGACGATAAAATCTCCTGTTATGCGTATTTTCCGGTTTTGGCTGTCACCATTGCGCTCGTCTATCTTGTCCTGAATGTAAGACAAATCATCGCTGCCGTTCGCAAAGACATCATCGAGAATGGCTTTGGTCTGCTCGTATCCTTCCCTTAACATATATTGCGTGCGGTCCTGCGATAGAACAATGGAGTTGGAAATAATCGTGTTATCCGGGAAGGTCAGCCGGATAATCTTTCGGTTGAACGCTTCATTTTCAAACATGTAGTAGGAGCTGTCGAAATAGATGCACAGCACATAATCTAACTCTTCCTTCACCAGTGGATAGACCGGTATATTGTCAATCATCGCTCCGTCAAAATAGTTTGCGCCATCGACTTTTACACCCTCACAGTAAACGGGCATTGTGACACAAGCGGACAGATAATCGATGCTTTTGTCTGCTTCGATAGTGCTAAAATCTACATATTTTAAAGTATGTGTGCTTAAATCAAACAAAGGTACATAGAACCGGTTTGCTATCGGTTCGTCCTTTACGATATGATTTGTCAGCTTCTCGATTACCGATGCTTTCATCGCCTTGGCAAACCATTTATAATCCATTTCTTCACTGACCGAAAGCCACATCTGCTCCGCATCAGGCAAAAAATCGTGAACGTAGGCATACGCGTTCAATGCACCGATCGATGCGGCGCTCACGCATGCGATATCCGAGGGCGCGAATCTCTCCCTGATCGCCTTCAATGCTCCTATCTGATATGCTCCTTTTGCCATGCCTCCGGAAAGAAGAAGACCAATCCTCGCCATAGTTTCTCCCTTTTGTATTTCTCTTCGTATTATAAATGTGATATTATTGTAGCATAATGACATGTAAAATCAAGGTTTCTAGGGATAGCGATAGTGTAAAGAAAGAAGGTTTTATATGAATACAAATATTACAAAACAAATGGAAATGGTGCTGTACAGAACTGAGGATGATAATGTAACGGTCAGTGCTCTAATTAAAGATGAAACTATCTGGATAACCCAAAAAGCAATGGCTGAATTATTCGGTGTTCAGACGCCCGCAATTAGCAAGCATTTAAAAAATATTTTTGAGCAGGGAGAACTTCGTGAAGAAGTGGTAG
>CALZEZ010000328.1 GCA_945643825.1 uncultured Lachnospiraceae bacterium | reverse complement strand
AATCTGCTGTCCTCTGGCCACAATGTCTCCCTTTTTCACGTATAACGCCGATGCATGCATGTAGATTGTGTACAGCTTATCTCCGTGGTCAATCATAATGTAATTACCCATGGAGGAATTGTAGGAGGCTGCCACAACCTCGCCCGAATAGGCTGCCAGAATCGGACTGCCACCGGGTGCTGCCATATCGACTCCGTTATGGAACTGTGGCCTTTTCAAAATCGGATGGATACGCTGACCATAGTCATCCGATATCCTGACAAAGGAGGGTGCCGGCCATGCAAACACACCACCATCGTAGGTGATCTTCGGGTGCTGTGCATCATAAATCGCCTGTCGCTCTGCCGCAACCGCTGCCTCTAAATCCTTGATAATCTGGTTCTGCGCCGCGATATCCTCCTCGTATTCCCGGATTGCTTTCTCCTGCTCGGTGATATCCGCATTGTAGTGATTGATCTGAATCTCTTTCTCCGTGATCAGCTCTTCCATCGCAGCTTCTTCTGCTTCCACATCAAGCTTGGACTGCTCAAGTACTTCCTTCTCGATCTCCAGCTGTTGTTTACATAACTCTACATACTGCGTGACTGCCACATACTGGTCTAACATCTGCCGGTCGTAGGCAGAGAGTCGCTCAATATAATCTGCTTTATTTAACATATCCGCAAAGCTCTGTGCAGAAAAGAGTAAGTCCAGATAATAGTCATCTCCCTTTTCATACATAAACTTTATGCGCTTTTTCATTGCCTCATACTGCGCTGTCTCAATCTCGACTGCCTCATCAAGCTCCGCCTGCGTCAGGACAATCTCCTTTGATTTGACTTCAATCTGATTCTCCAGCTCGGCAATATGTTGCTGCATCGCCATAAGCTGTTCGTCCAACTGTGTCACATAAGCGGAAAGATCATTACGGGCATTCTGCAGCTGCTGCTTAATCTTTTTGACATCGGACAGATTCGACTGCAGAGCCTTCTTCTCATCCTGCGCGGTGGAAATCTGGTTCTCCTTTTCCTTGATGGAATCGGATGTGATATCCTTTAAACTAACCGCCTGTGTCTTTGTGGACGCAGGAAGCATGACCGCCAGACAAAGCAACAGGCAAAGAACACTTCTAAACTTTTTCATCTGTCACTCCATTATACACGCAAATGCTTGCGCACTGTCGTGAAGCTTCCGAGGAAACCGATTCCCACGCCCATCGCAACCGACACCGGTGTCAGAACCTCAAATACGGTCTGCGCAGGCAGGAAGCTTAACAGGGAGATAAATCCCCCAAAACGTTCCAGTATATAGCCTACCACTTTCTCATAGATAAAGTACATGGTAATAAGAGGAATTGCCGCACCGATCAGTCCGATCAGAATTCCCTCGATAACGAAAGGTGCCCGGACAAAGAAATCCGTCGCCCCGATGTATTTCATGACACCAATCTCTTCCTTGCGGACAGAGATACCAATTGTAACCGTATTGCTGATTAAGAAGATGGATACTGCCAAGAGTACCACGATCATGCCGACCGAAATGTAACCCACCAGGGAATTTACGCCGGTCAGCGTGCTTGCCAGAAGAACTGACTGGTTAATCTTGCGCACGCCCGGGACAGATTCCAGATATGTCACCAGAGACGACTGCATGCTGACATCGTTTAGATAAATCTGATAATTGGCCGAATCTGCTAACGGATTCTCGGTAAAGCCATCCGCATATTCTCCCAGATAATCTTCCTTAAAGCTGTTCCACGCCTCGTCTGCAGAGATATAGATAAGCTTGGATACCTCCGTTCTCTTCGAGATAAGCTCGCCGATCTGGGTTATCTGTGACTCATCAAGTCCCTCATCAAAAAATACCGTGACACACACTCCTTCCTCGACGGTCCGCACGATATTCTGAAAGTTTACAATCACGGAATAGAATAAGCCGAACAGAAACAGGCACGAGGAAATCGTGGCTATCGATGCGAGCGAGAACAGCTTATTCCGGAAAATATTCTTAAATCCCTGTTTTATTGTATAAAACAAGGTACTAATCTTCTTCATCAATATATCCCCCGTTCTCTTCATCGCTGATGATCACGCCTTTTCGCATTGTGATCACGCGCTTCTTCATCTCGTTCACAATCTCACGGTTATGCGTCACCACAACAACCGTTGTGCCGCACTCGTTTATCTCCTCAAGAAGCTTCATAATCTCCCAGGAGTTCTTTGGATCCAGATTACCGGTCGGCTCATCCGCCAGAAGAATCTCGGGCTGGTTGACTAAGGCTCTGGCAAGCGCCACACGTTGCTGCTCTCCGCCGGAAAGCTGCTTGGGCTTCGCCTTATATTTGCCGGCAAGTCCCACCGTTGCGAGCATGGAGGGGACATTCCTTCGGATCTCCTTTGCCGGAGCCTCCACAATTCTCTGTGCAAAAGCTACATTTTCATAGACATTCAGATCCTTTAGTAGTCTGAAGTCCTGAAATACCACGCCGATGTTGCGTCTGAATCTCGGTATCTTGCGATGCTTGATGCGGCCAAGATCATATCCCAGCACACGGATAAAGCCATCCGTTGCCGTGAGCTCGCGCAGGAGTAGCTTGATCAGCGTGGATTTACCGGAACCACTGTCCCCCACAATGAATACAAACTCTCCCCGTTTAATGTGCAGAGAGATTCCGTTTAAAGCAGGCGCACCGGTCGAGTAGGCCTTGCTGACATTCTCTAACGTAATGATCTCATTACTGTCTATCTCCGCTTTTTTGCGTCTCTGTTTCTTCGTATCTTTCGATGCCAAGTCGTTAACCTGTTCCTTCTGTCTTGTTCTTAATATTCA
>CALZEZ010000327.1 GCA_945643825.1 uncultured Lachnospiraceae bacterium | reverse complement strand
CCCGGCTCTTCCGGTGCCTGCCGGTTCGGCTCCTCAGGAGGAAAAGGCAGGTAAAAAAGACAGAAAAAGAAAAGAAAAGCAGGATAAAAAACAGCTCGAAACAGATCAAAAGGGCTATGTGGAATTAAATAAGGAATTGAGCAAAAATCCAAAACTGATGGATTTGGATGATGTTAAGAATCTGCCAATTTTCAAGACGAAACAGGGGAGAGAGAAATGGGCAGGTGAGAAGCTTTCTCACTCCAAGTTAACGCGTGAAGAGACGATGAGAAAGATTCTGGATGAGGATGATTACTCTAATTTTGAAAACCTGGATCTTGTGATGCGAAATATGATTGCAGGGATAGTCCTGAAAGATTTTAAGAGGGAGTTTCATATCACTCCGGCAAGTAATGTAGCGGAAGTATGTGAACAATTGAAACAGCGTGGAAATCAGAAGTATGGAAAAGGCGTTAGTGGTCTTTTGAATCCTGCATTACGTCTGGGACTGTCTCTTGCACAGCGTACGGAGTCTGATCCTGATATGGTGAACTTTTACCGTGAATTGGATGAGGCGATGTCGACAGCTGTGATGGTATCGACTCTGACCAGTGTTTCAGATACCAATACAGTCGAAGAGCATTACAGGAAAAAAGGAGCCAAAAACTATAGGGCAGCTGCCGCTACGGCTATTGAAGCGAACAAGGCACAGCAGATTCAGATTGCCAAGAGACTCTTACTGATGCAATTATCTAATTTCCATAAGATCACCAAGGATGGAAATGGAAATCCTGTTGCAACACCATGGGATAAATCAATGGCTGTGGCACTCAGCCATTGCTCCCGCGTCGTTCTGACGTTGCCTAAGCAGGATGAGGGAACAAGCAATGCCGAGGAACAGCAGGCAATGTGGAAGTCGATCATGACGACAAGAGGAGAAAATGCTGCCGGAGACAATAGGCGTGGCAGCTCTACCCACTCTATAAAGAGAAGAGAGGTTAGTCGTGGCGGAGGAGTTGTAACGAGTAAGGAGAAGAAGCTACCTTTTAATTTCCTTGGACAACGAGGCATGAATTGTGCAATTGGTGGTCTGGGAAATGCTGGCGTGAGTGGAAAAATACTGGATAATGATGGTAGCTGTGGACATTTCTATTCTATGTATAAGGAAGCCGATCAGAAAAATTACGGGGCTATGCTTATGGGCATTGAATCAGATGCGAACGGAGTAACCAATCAGATGGGACATACCCATGATATTAAGGCAACGGCCGAAAAAGCATCTTCACTTGGCGGTCAGAGAACAGATGAGGTTGGAGAAAAATATGGTGGACGCCAGTGTGATCTGACCGGTTATTCTGCTGTTGAGATCAGCACATGGATGAAAGCGTTGGAGAATGCAATGATCAGATGGCAAGGAAGCCAGGAGGGAATGGAAACGGAGGAAGCAGTTACAACGATGAAGTTGCTTGCCGGCATGAAGATGAGTCCGGATAATCTCGTAGTTATGAGACATATCTTACATATTCCGGATATTATTATCTAATCTCATTCAAAGGAACCAATTAGGAAAGGAGAGGATTTGGCAAGTGAATAATGAATTACCAAATGTACAGATATATTCGATTGGACCGGATGAGGTAAATTATGCGGCAGCGTTACTGACAGGAGAAGCAATTGATTATATAAAAAATGGAGAGGCACTGGGCATGGCTTTGGTGGAAGAAGATGAGATCAGGGCTGCTGTTTGTGCAAGACTTTCTCCGGATAATGAAATGATTTTGGAATTGATCAGTCTCTATGTTGCTCCTGCTTATCGACGCAGGGGACTTGGCGGAACTCTGCTTATGGAGCTCTTGGATGAAATGATGGCAGTGACAGATGGAAGTTTGTTAGGAGTGATTGCAAACTTTATGCCTGATATGGAAGGCTTGGAAGCTTTTTTCTCAAAGGATGGATTTCGATTGGAGCAGGATGAGCAGGTTCTTTCCTGGAAATTCACGGTTGCAGATCTTTCCGATAGCATTTTATTAAAACAAAGAGTGCCGGTGCCTAAAGACTATTCGATACGTAGTTTGAAAAAGCTTTCGGATTATGAGGTTCATCAGTTGGTAAACGTGCTGAGACAGAATTGGGTGGATGATAGAACTGAGAAAGAAATGAGACTGGCTCTGCAGAGTGACAGCTACGTGCTTCTTGATGAGAGAGAAGGGCCAAGAGCCTGCGTCGTTCTGGAGAAGCAGGAAGAGAAACATATTTATTTGTCACAGTTCTTTGTGGATAAAGGAAATACCGTAGCGGGTATGTTGGTACTGCAGGAGGCAGCAAAATCCGTTCGGGAGCATTTCTCAGAAGATACGGTATTGGAAATCCCAACGTTGGCGGCTTCGTCTGCAGGATTAGTGAAAAAAATCCTTCCGATGGGGCAGCCGACGAAATTGATCCGTGCGGTGCTGGAACTGACAGATTAACATAACGGGGTGAGTAATATGGAACCTAGAGAAATGAAAGCATATCAGGCAATGTACCAGTGGTACACGAAAGTGCTGAAGGTCAATCTGACAACAGATTATTATGAGATTATTCGGTCAGAAGATATCGAGATGGAATCCATCCGGAAAAATGATTCCAGTATGACGTCATGGTTTAGCTATTGTGTCATGTCCGGAATCGTGCATGAAGATGACAGGGAGTTATTCCTGCTGAATACGAGCCTGGGGTATCTGCGCAGTTGCTTTCAGAACCGGAGAGATTCTGTTTTCTTCCGGTTCAGAAGACTGACGGGAGGAAGCTATAAGTGGGTAGGAATGGAAATGGCAAGAGCGGAGGATTAC
>CALZEZ010000326.1 GCA_945643825.1 uncultured Lachnospiraceae bacterium | reverse complement strand
CAGACCTTCCGGCATTTCACGTGGGAAACTGGTATTGGAAGCAGTATGCGGAGTCGGGAATCATCCCGCTTGACAAGAAATGGAAGGATTTCACACCGACCGAGCGAAACCGCCTGCTGTACGGAGCAGATACACCGGATGGAGAGAGGCTTTCGAAGCAGGTCGAGGGAATCGTCCGCTACCTGAATAAGATGCTGATCAACCGTGACACCTCAAACCTTAAAGAGGCCTCCGTCAAGAGAATGATGAGCCTGGTGTCGGAGAAGACCTGTCCGGTCTGCAAGGGCAAGCGCCTCAATCAAAAGGTGCTCGAATGCCAGGTGGCAGGATATACGATATACGAGATGTGCGAGATGGAATTTACGAAGCTCGTAGAGGTATTAGGCACGATCACGGATCCATGCGCGGCAACGATTGTGGAAGCTCTCATTACCTCCTTGAACCGGATGATAGACATCGGACTTTCCTACCTGTCGATGAACAGAGAGTCCTCCACGCTCTCCGGAGGAGAAGCGCAGAGACTCAAGCTTGTCAGATACATGGGCAGCGCCCTGACCGGAATGATCTATATCTTCGATGAGCCGAGCACCGGAATGCACCCGAGAGACGTTCACCGTATGTCACGACTGCTTAGGAATCTTCGGGACAAAGGTAACACAGTGCTGGTTGTGGAACACGATAAAGACATCATCTCGATTGCCGACGAGGTTATCGACGTGGGACCCCTTGCCGGAAAACACGGAGGACAGATTCTCTTCCAGGGAAGCTATGAGGCACTTCTGCTATCCGGAACCAAGACGGGTGAAGCGATGAAGAACTCGCTTCCGGTGAAAATGAACCCGCGCATCCCGAAGGAATTCCTTCCGGTTCGGAATGCTAACCTGCATAATTTAAAAGATGTATCCGTCGACATACCGCTCGGTGTGTTAACCGTCGTAACCGGCGTGGCAGGCTCCGGCAAAAGCACACTCATCCGGGACGTATTTGCAAAGCAGTACGAAGATCAGGTGATTTTAGTCGACCAGTCTGCGATCACGGCTACCGGCAGATCGACGCCGGTGACCTTCCTCGGCGTATTTGACGAGATCCGCAAGCTGTTCGCGCAGGAAAACAATGTGGAAGCCGGCATGTTTTCCTTCAACAGTAAGGGCGCATGCCCCTGCTGCGGTGGAAAAGGAGTCGTCGTAACCGAGCTTGTGTTCATGGATCCCGTCACCACGGTATGTGAGGAGTGCGAAGGAAAAAGATACAGCAAGGAGGCACTCTCCTACACCTTCCGCGGAAAAAATATGGAAGAGGTTCTGGCGATGTCTGCGCTTGAGGCAAGCGAATTCTTCCACACCGAAAAGAAGATCAAAAAATATATGGATGCGATGATCACGGTCGGACTTTCCTACCTCTCGCTCGGTCAGCCGCTCTCCACGCTGTCCGGCGGTGAGAGACAGAGACTCAAGCTTGCAAAGTATCTCGACCAGAAAGGAAATATTTACGTGCTGGATGAGCCGACCACGGGACTGCATGCTGCGGACGTAGAGAAGATTATGGAGCTTTTGGAAAGTCTGGTAGCAAAGAAAAACACGGTCATCGTCATCGAACATAATACAGATGTGATGAAGCAGGCGGACTACATCATCGACGTCGGACCGGACGGAGGAACAAGCGGAGGACAGATCGTCTTTACCGGAACCGTAAAAGAAATGATAGAAAGCGCGCAGACCATCACCGCCAGATATCTGCGCAAGGACAGATAAGAATATGAAAGATATTGTGTTACTATACAACGAATGCTGTGTTTATGAGATTGTTATTTTAAATTATTTTCTCAAATTTACAAATTGTGACGTCGCTTTTTGCTCTCTTGGCGACAAAACCATCACATCCATGGAGGGCTATTCGCTCAATGTAGACAAAACGCTTGCGGAAATCGATTTGCAGGATGTGAGAACACTCATCATACCGGGCGGCACGATAGCATCTATTGATAACGCCCCTGTCTGGGAAGTGATCCGGAGGCTTCATGCGCAAAACGCGCTTGTGGCCGCCATCTGCGCAGGCGTGGATGTGCTTGACCACGCCGGGATCCTTAAGGGTATCCGCTCCACACATAGCACTGACGAGGACTGCGTAAGGGATGGCAACGTCATCACCTCGAGAGCCAATGGCTATGTGGACTTTGCCATTGAGGTTGCCAGGGCGCTTGATCTGTTTGAGGACGAGAACGATCTGCAGGAAACCATAGACTTCTGGAAAAATCATAAGAGAATGCAATGATTCATTCTAATCAACAGACTCTACGAAACGTAGGTTGTTGTATCAGGGGAAACTTGCTAATCTGTACTCAAAAAGGAGGATGAAACAAGTGAACCAATATGTAACTCAAAATGGGAGACAGCAAAAGGATATCCGGATATTACACTGATCGAACCATTAGCCGATATTCTTGGAATATCTGTGATTGAACTGATGTCCGGCAACGATGTGATCAATTCCAACAAAGCCTTCCGGATGGACAGAATGAAATTCTATGTCTGCCCGGTATGCGGAAATGTAATATGCAGCACCGGCGAGATTTAAGATAAACCGGACGAGAAAAATCTACTGCTACTGCAATCGCCACGGTCTGTTTGAGGCAACACCTCTTCGCCGTGTGAGAAAATAATGGTCAAAAGTGAAACTTCTCATAGAAAAATGCTTGACAGATTCTGGGTATCACGCTAAAATATGTTTCGGTTTGTGAGACACAAGCAGATGCCCAGATAGCTCAGTCGGTAGAGCAGAGGACTGAAAATCCTCGTGTCACTGGTTCGATTCCGGTTCTGGGC
>CALZEZ010000325.1 GCA_945643825.1 uncultured Lachnospiraceae bacterium | reverse complement strand
ATATATCAAAAGCATTTAACGAACAGCCAATCCTTCAGAATGTTTCCTTTCATCTTGAGGATTACGACAAAGCTGCTATTGTGGGTATCAACGGTGCAGGCAAGACTACACTTTTGCGTATCATTGTTGGTGAGCAGCCCTCAGATGAAGGAATTGTCACGCTCTCGAAAGGGAAAACGCTTGGTTATCTTGCTCAGAATCAGGATGTAAACAGTGAAAACACCATCTATGATGAGCTTCTATCCGAAAAGGCCGATATCATTGAAATGGAGCAAAACATTCGTAAGATGGAACAATCCATGAAACAGGTAACAGGTGTGGAGCTTGACGCGCTTATGGATGCATATACCCGTCTTACTCACTCCTTTGAGCTTGCAAACGGATATGCCTACAAAAGTGAAATCATCGGTGTACTGAAAGGACTGGGCTTTACAGAGGATGAATTCTCCAAAAAGATTTCCACCCTCTCCGGCGGACAGAAAACACGCGTTGCATTAGGGCGTCTTTTACTCCTGAAACCGGATCTGATTATCCTAGAAGACCCTACTAAACATCTGCAACTAAATTCCATCCGCTGGCTGGAAACCTATCTTCTCAACTATAAGGGAGCTGTTCTGATCGTATCCCATGACCGCTATTTTCTCGACCGGATTGCCGGTAAAATAATAGAAATTGATCAGACAAAGGCTACTACTTTTATTGGTAACTACTCCGATTACGCTGTCAAAAAGGAACAACTGCGCACAGCTGCTCTGAATGCTTATCTGAAACAACAGCAAGAAATCAAGCATCAGGAGGAGGTCATTGAAAAGCTCCGTTCCTTCAACCGGGAAAAATCCATTAAGCGTGCGGAAAGCCGTGAAAAGCTGCTAAAATGGAGGTTCTTGACAAACCGACACAGGTAAGAACCGATATTCAAATGCACCTCACTCCACACTGCCAGAGCGGAAAAGACGTGCTCCATATCGAAGGACTTTCCAAAGCCTTTGGGAAACAAACACTATTTTCAGATATCAGTATGGATATCAAACGCGGAGAACATGTTGCTATTATAGGCGATAACGGAACCGGAAAGACAACCATCCTCAAAATAATTAACAATCTTGTGGAAGCTGATAATGGGAAAATTACACTCGGTGCTAATGTGAGCATCGGCTATTACGATCAGGAGCATCATGTCCTTCATATGGACAAGACACTTTTTGAAGAGATCTCCGATGCTTATCCTTACCTAAATAACACAGAAATCCGGAATACACTTGCTGCTTTTCTGTTTACAGGCGAGGATGTATACAAACGCGTTAAGGACTTAAGCGGTGGTGAACGGGGACGACTATCCCTGGCTAAGCTGATGCTTTCCGAATCAAACTTTCTGATTCTGGACGAACCTACCAACCATCTTGATATTATGTCCAAAGAAATTCTGGAAGATGCATTAAATGCTTATGAAGGTACCGTTCTTTATGTATCTCATGATCGATACTTCATCAACCGTACTGCCTCCAGAATCCTGGATCTTACCGGGCAAAAGCTGATCGAATATCTCGGCAATTATGATTATTACCTGGAAAAGAAGGAAGCACTTGAACAGGTTTATTTTACCACTCCCGCCACCACGATATCGGTAAAAAATGCACCTTCCGAAACCAAGCTTGACTGGCAGACGCAAAAGGAGCTACAGGCAAAGCAACGTAAAAAAGAAAATGATCTAAAGAAATGCGAGGAAGCTATTGCAAAGCTTGAGGCAAAACAAAGTGATATCGAGGCACAGATGTCGCTTCCGGAAATTGCAACAGATGTGGCAAAACTTCAGGAACTATCAAAACTACAGGACGATATCAACGCTCAATTGGCTGCCCTCTATGAACAGTGGGAAACCCTCGCCGAGTAACGGCTGGCTTATTAATAATTTTTTAAAAGCGGATGTGATGATATATTCGTCTGGTGGCAATGACAGCTTTCGGCAGATTTTGTAGAAACGGCTGTCACAATGATACTGCTGTCCGAGCGAGTGTCTGAAAAGCCATTGCATATATCTTCATAGAGATTCGATAAAGCCTTCATGAAAAATCTAAACAGCCCATTTTAGAGATTTTATCAATCCCCCGATTTCAAACTTGCTTCGCTTCGAACAAAGAAATCGGGGGATCTATTTTCTAAAATGGGCTGTTTGATTTTTCTATAAAGCCTTTAAGAACTCTATGAAGATATATTGCAATGTGCTTTGAGTTTTCGCGCAGGACAGCTAATAAGTATTTGTGACGGACGTTATTTGGCGAGGGCTTACAGCAGTTCATCAAGGGTTGCACGTATAGCTTTGATAAAGTCAAGGCTATTAAGGATAACCGGGTTTTCACAGGTTGAAATAAGGGACAGACTCTTCGTCATCTTGCCATCCTCCACGGTCTTAATACAAGCCTTCTCCAGCTTGTCTGCAAATGCGGAAAGCTCCGGAATATTGTCAAGCTCTCCTCTCTTGCGCAGGGCTCCGGTCCATGCAAAAATGGTGGCAATTGAGTTGGTAGAGGTCTCCTCCCCTTTCAGATGTTTGTAGTAATGACGCTGCACGGTTCCGTGAGCAGCCTCATATTCATAGACACCACTGGGAGAAACCAGCACGGAGGTCATCATGGAAAGATCACCGTAAGCAGTAGCTACCATATCGGACATCACATCACCGTCATAGTTTTTGCAAGCCCAGATAAATCCACCCTCAGAACGGATCACTCTGGCTACCGCATCATCAATCAAGGTATAGAAGTATTCAATACCGAGCTCCTCAAATTTCGTCTTATACTCTGCATCATAAATTTCCTGAAAAAT
>CALZEZ010000324.1 GCA_945643825.1 uncultured Lachnospiraceae bacterium | reverse complement strand
AGCAGACGGACGGAAAGGTCGATATCTTTGTGGCAGGCGTAGGAACAGGCGGAACGATCACCGGGGTCGGAGAATATCTGAAATCCAAGAATCCCTCGGTGAAGGTTGTAGCTGTGGAACCGGCAACAAGTGCAGTATTGTCTACCGGTGTCGCAGGAGCCCATAAGATTCAGGGAATCGGAGCAGGATTTGTTCCGGATGTACTTAACACAGAGATTTATGATGAGATCATCACGATTGAGAATGAGGATGCATTTGTAGAAGGTAAGAGATTTGCAGTTTCGGAGGGAGCTTTGGTAGGAATTTCATCCGGAGCAGCGCTAAAGGCAGCATCAATTCTTGCTGCAAGACCTGAAAATACAGGTAAAACGATTGTGGCACTTCTTCCTGACTCAGGTGATCGTTATTTGTCAACGCCTCTATTTGCATAAGCGTAGTAATAATTGATTAATAACTGGAGCGGCAAGCGTAAAAGCTTGCCGTTTTTTCTATGGGGAGAAAACACAGATTTTAAGAGTGACACCTTGAAAGATTAACAGGAATATGAGAAAATTAATCTGGTTTTAATCTTTCTTGCATTTTACTTTAATTTAGACGGGTTATAGTAACATCATCAAACATAACAAAAACGAAGAAATGAGGAAAGAGAAATGGAACAATTTGAAATGGTAGAAAAATTAAGAGAGCGTGCAGACGTATCCTATGAGGAAGCAAAAGAGGCTCTTGAGAAGAGCAACTGGGATGTTCTGGATGCAATGATTTATTTAGAGAAGAACGGAAAGACCAAAGCACCCGGGAAAGAGAGCTACTCAACTCAGGAAGAACCTCCTGTATTCGAGATTCCCGAGCAGGATAAGACCAATGGATTTTCGGATAACATGAAACGGTTTGGCAAGTGGTGCATGAAGATGATTGACATCGGAAATCGAAATCAGTTTTCCGTACAAAAAGATGGAGAAGAGAAATTCGCGATACCGGTTACTCTGTTGGTAGTGCTTCTGCTCTTTGCATTCTGGGTAGTTCTTCCCCTTATGATTGTAGGACTGTTCTTTGATCTGCGTTATCATTTCGTAGGGCCGGACATCCGGGAGGTCAAGGTAGATATTAACAGGACAATGGATGATGTTGCGGATGCAGCAGAGAATATTAAGAAGGAATTCTAAGAATGGCAACTACAATCTTGATTGTTGAGGATGAAGAAAAGATTTCAAGATTTATCGAGCTCGAGCTGGTCCATGAGGGTTATGGAGTCATCAAGGCATTCGACGGACGGGACGGTCTGGAGAAGGCGCTTGGAGGAAAATGTGATCTGATGATACTGGATGTTATGCTCCCGGAGCTGAATGGCTTTGAGGTTCTGCGAAGATTGCGCAGAACCTCTTCTTTGCCTGTGATTATGCTGACAGCAAGAGATGCTGTGATGGATAAGGTATCCGGACTGGATGGAGGCGCGGATGATTATATGACCAAGCCCTTTGCCATCGAGGAGCTGCTTGCCAGAATCAGACTGATTCTCAAAAAGGCGGGGGGAAATGTGAAAGAGGAAAGCCATGGCCTGTGCTGTGGTAAGCTGACCATGGATCCGGCCAGATATGAGGTTCACTATGGGACAGATCTGATTGAACTGACGCATCGTGAATTCGAACTTCTCAAGGTTCTCCTGGAGAATAAAAATATTGTCATATCGCGGGATACCTTATTGGAAAAGGTATGTGGCTACGATTACATGGGGGAAACGAATCTCATCGATGTGTATGTTCGTTATCTTAGAAGCAAGCTGGACGAGAAATATGGAGTGAAGCTGATTCATACCATACGTGGTGTCGGCTACAGTATTAAGGATAGTTAGATATGGATGAGCATAATCAGAAAAATAGATCCATAGCGCGCAAGATTAACCGTTATTATTTATGGAAGCAGCTGGGAATCAGCGTCGGTCTGGATATTCTTCTTTTTGTGCTGCTTAGCAGCATTTTTATCTATCAGATGGATGTGGAGCAGTTTGGGAGATTTCGGTTCTCGAATGACAGAGTGCTGAAACTGGAAGAAGAGTATCTTGTTTCACGACCACAGGTGGTCAGACCATTGCAGAAATTAGGTCATACCGTATATTGTGTTACGGAGTGGAATGGGCAGGAGGGGCAACGCAGCTATGAACTCCGGATTGGCCCATGGTTAGTGAAGGCGGTTATGGCCGGAGCTATCCTTATACTGGTACAGATCTTATACTTGTTTGATCTTTTCCGGAAAGGTTCGGGACATGTCAGGCAGACGCTTCGCCCGTTAAATGAAATGGCGGCCAGGGCGCAGGTTTTAAGTGAGATGGCATTGGATGAATCCAAGTACCAGAATCTGGAGGAAGCAATTGAGAAGCTGAAGGTTGACCGGCCGGATGCGAGAATCCGGATGCAGGATAAGGAATTGGAGGGAATAGAGCGGGCACTAAATGATCTGTTAGACCGAATGCGTGCTTCGTATAAGCAGCAGACACAGTTTGTTTCAGACGCTTCACACGAACTTCGAACCCCGATTGCGGTGATACAGGGCTATGTCAATATGTTAGACAGATGGGGCAAGGAGGATTCCCAGATTCTTGAAGAATCGATAGAGGCAATCAAAAACGAAGCAACTCATATGCAGAAGCTCGTTGAACAGCTCCTGTTTCTTGCCAGAGGAGATTCCGGGCGGCAAAATGTGGAAATGCGCGAGCATAAATTAAATGATATGATGAGAGAGGTGTATGAGGAATCTCTTATGATTGATGAGAAGCACAGCTATCGCTTTACACAATGCGGTGAGGCAGTTGTGTACGGAGACGGGGATCTGATT
>CALZEZ010000323.1 GCA_945643825.1 uncultured Lachnospiraceae bacterium | reverse complement strand
CCTCGGTTGTCTCTATATCAAAATATAACAACTCAGGAGCGACGGGGTAAGAATAATCAATGGCTTCCTTCCTGATATGCTTTCTTGGCCCCGGAAGTACATTGGGAATTTGATGCGGATTCTGTGGCAGAGCCTGTATGGGTTCCGCGGTAGCCATCTCAGGATTTTCTTCTGATAATCTAGAGCTTGGTCTTTTTAGAATTCGAATCAAAATCGTTAACACTAGAGCAAATACAAAAATAATCAGAGCGATGGGACGCAGAAAATGCAAATCCCTTCTGATAAACGAAATGCATGTGAAAACAGCAAGACATAATAATGCAATCTCGCGATCCGCTATTCGGCGAATAGAAACATATACCAGTACAATGGTGATTGCCCATAAAGTTATCTGGAAAAGTTCAGCTGCAATCATGGAGTTTCCAAAGAACAACAGCATCACATGAAGGATTGTAACATAGCACTGGTCTAAGAATGATGCTTGCGAGAACGACTCAGAGGTCTCAATGACCATGGCCGGTTCAAAATATCTGGAAATTCCAGGATCAGTTTTAGGAGATTCGTTCTGGAAACTGATAAATGGAATACTATATAGTGCTGCAAGCATAAGCAGAACAAACAATGTCTCAATTGTATTTTTCAACAGACTTTTTCGCATGTTGTCTCCCTGTAATTAATCACATTGCTCCAATGCCTGCGATAAATCGGCAATAATATCATTAACGTTTTCAATTCCTACTGAGAAACGAATCAGATCAGGAGCAACTCCTGCTTCAATAAGCTGTTCATCTGTCATCTGACGATGTGTATGACTTGCAGGGTGAAGCACACAGGTTCTGGCATCTGCAACATGTGTCACAATTGCTGCCAACTTAAGTCCGTCCATCATTTTGGATGCAGCACTTCTTCCGCCCTTTAATCCAAATGAAATAACGCCGCAGGTTCCGTTTGGCATATATTTCATCGCAAGCTCATGATATTTATTGGAGGCAAGTCCGGGATAATTAACCCAGGCAACCTTTTCATGAGACTCTAAGAATTCCGCAACCTTCATTGCATTGTAGCAATGACGCTCCATACGAAGCGGCAAGGTTTCCAGGCCAACGTTCAACAGAAATGCATTCTGTGGAGACTGAATGGATCCTAAATCGCGCATAAGCTGTGAGGTTGCCTTTGAGATATAAGCAAGCTTTCCGAATTTCTCAGTATAAACAATACCATGATAAGATTCGTCGGGAGTGCAGAGTCCAGGAAATTTATCAGGATATTTTGTCCAGTCGAAATTGCCGGAATCCACGATACATCCTCCGACAGACATAGCATGTCCATCCATATACTTGGTCGTGGAATGTGTTACGATATCTGCTCCCCATTTGAATGGATTACAGTTAATCGGGGTAGCAAAGGTGTTATCTACGATCAAGGGCACACCATGTGCATGCGCAACACGTGCAAATTTCTCGATATCCAGTACAACAAGTGCAGGATTAGCGATGGTTTCAGCAAATACACACTTGGTGTTTGGCTTAAAGGCCTTTTCCAGCTCTTCTTCAGACCAGTCAGGATCAACAACGGTACATGAAATACCCATCTTCTTCATGGTGCAGGTCAGAAGATTAAAGGTTCCGCCATATACGGTGGAGGACATAATACAGTGATCACCTGTCTCGCAGATGTTAAACACGGAGTAGTAGGTTGCTGCCTGTCCGGAGGATGTCAGCATGGCTGCCACGCCTCCCTCCAGCTCACAAATCTTTGCAGCTACATAATCATTGGTAGGGTTCTGCAGACGGGTATAGAAATATCCGCTTTCTTCCAAATCAAACAGCTTACCCATCTGTTCAGAGGTCTCATATTTAAATGTTGTTGATTGATAGATTGGCAGAACTCTTGGTTCGCCATTTTTCGGCTGCCATCCAGCCTGTACGCAAATCGTTTCCTTTTCCATATTTGTTATACCCTTCCACTATTCATCCCAGTTGTGATATACAGCCTGAACATCATCATCCTCGTCAAGCAGATCCAAGGTTTTTTGTAAGTTCTTAATGGCAGTCTCGTCGGTAAGTGTTACATAATTCTGTGGAATCATAGTGATTTCAGAAGAGACAGGAGTAATCTTAGCTTCCTCCAATGCTTTGCAGACACCCTCAAACGCATCCGGATCAGTCAGAATCTCGTAGCTGTCATCCTCTTCATTAAAGTCGTCTGCACCGGCATCTAATGCAACCATCATCAGATCATCGGCTTCCATATCGCAATCTTCCTTGCCAATGATAATCTGCCCCTTTTTGTCGAACATATAGGACACACACCCCTGTGTTCCGATGCTTCCCTGTCCCTTAGTAAAAGCACTTCTGACATTTGCTGCGGTTCGATTGGTATTATCGGTCAAGGCATCTACTATAATCGCAATACCATTTGGTCCATAGCCCTCATAGGAAGCATATTTATAAACAACGTTGCCGTTGTCTCCGGCAGCCTTTTTGATACCGCGCTCAATGGTATCATTTGGCATATTGTTTGCCTTTGCTTTTGCAATAACCTGTGCTAATTTGAAATTATTGGCAGGATCAGGGCCTCCCTCCTTAACTGCAACAGCTATTTCACGACCGATAATTGTGAAAATCTTTCCCTTTGCAGCATCGTTTTTTTCCTTCTTGTGTTTAATGTTAGCAAATTTTGAATGTCCTGACATTTGTGTTCTCCTTTTTGTCACTCATATTTGTTTACTTTCGTAACTAATACAGATTGAATTACATTGTCCTTGACGGATTGGATTTTGAAATTATAATCTCCTACTGTCACATCAAACGAAGCGGATTCATCCGGAATGCA
>CALZEZ010000322.1 GCA_945643825.1 uncultured Lachnospiraceae bacterium | reverse complement strand
CAACCATTTAACTCCATGAGCATAGTCTCTACCGGTAACGTATACGCCATCCATACACTGTGAAAACAATAATATATTATTCTTCTCACAAAATCGGCTTATCTTCCTGTTTTCTTCTCTTGAAATAGTATAATGCACCAGCTCCTTACCCATTCTCTCCACATAGGCACCTGCACAGCCCACCATACCTGTAAATCCAATAGTTTCCAGTTCCTCCATAATCTGGCATCTGCTGCGTCCGGTACACAGAACAATTTCATTTCCAAGACTTTTCGTTCTAAGTAGTGCTTCCCTGGCTGAAGCGGGCACATGCCCACTGCTATCCAACAATGTTCCATCTACATCAAGAAAAATAATCTTTTTCATCTCATGTCCTCGTCTCTATATCCAAATCGTTAATCAAACAAAAAAAATTCATGCAAAAGATATCGAAATGCGTAGCCGGCATCCTTTGCATCAACATTTTCTCCCGCCGTGAGAGCCACCCGCTCCCACAGGATTTTCTCACCTTTGGATGTAACAAAATAATAATTCAGACATCCAAGACTGTCTCCCCTTCTGACAGGAGCATTTAGCTTGGATCGATACTCTGTCTCTACACACATAGATTCCTGCTCACAGCACAGACTCCGAAAGATGGGCTGCGGTTCCCTCTGCGGCATAATAGAAACCGTATGATACGGATTTTGATCCTCTGCCTGACCATTTTCAACCACAAGCGGCTCAATGCTTGGTGTCGGCATAAATTCCCGATACCTATAGTATTCTATGCCATATTCAAATAGTTTTCGACTGTCAGACCATTTATATGTCTTGTGGTTTGGCCAGCCACATGCCAGAAGTGCTATTGTGTAAGTTCTGTCATCCCTCTGTAACGCTCCCACATAGCAATAACCCGCACTGTTTGTAAATCCGGTTTTGCCGGAAAGAACTCCGCTCATCATATCAAGAAAAGCATTATGATTCGTGCATGTAAAGCTTCTTGTCCTCTCCTCATTCATGAATTGATAGCTTCTTGTTTGGGTAATACGAAGAAATGCATCCTTCATGGGACTCATTTTAACACAATACGCCATAATCCTTGCCAGATCCACTGCAGTCGTTCCATGACGCATTTCCCCTTTTACGGCATCTAACCCATTCGGTGTAAGAAAGAATGTATCCAGACACCCAATCTCCCGTGCCTTTTCATTCATCATCTCAGAAAAGGCTGCAACCGCCTGTTTACTGTCCTCTGTTTTTCTTTGACCTGCTGCATCTGTCATTCCAAGCTGCCTGGCACCCACATACTCTGCCAGAATTACAGCCGAATCATTATGCGATTCCAGCATCAGGGAATACAATAGATCTTCAAGCTTAAAACGATCTCCTGCCCGGACTCCAAGATGAACCTTCGGCTGTGCTGCAGCATAGGGAGAGACCTCCGCCACTTCTCCTGGCTCTGCCTGCTCCAATATAAGGATACATGTCATAATCTTTGTAGTACTTGCATTGGGCAATTTCTCATTTCCGTTTTTGTCATATAAAACACGCCCCGATTCAGCATCCAACAGCACTGCCGCCTGTGCATACAGTTCTGTCTCATTTATGGACTCCCCTTCATCATCTGCATGGCTGTAGCTTTTTCCAAACACAATGCTGCTGCATAATACAATCACAGCCAAAAATAGAAACCTTTTCATCTGTCCCACCCGTGTCTGCTTCTCGTGAAACTATATGCAAACATGGTTCCATGTATAACCTCGTGGGATCTATTCCTGGCTCTCAACAGCCAGTCTGTTGATCTGCGCTGCCATATATCCGGCTCCATAGCCATTATCAATATTAACCACAGCTATACCATTCGCGCATGAGTTGATCATCGTTAACAAAGCAGAAATTCCATGCATACTGGCTCCATAACCAACCGACGTCGGAACAGCCAGAACCGGCTTATCCACTAATCCACCAATTACACTTGCAAGAGCCCCCTCCATACCGGCAACCGCAATCACACAATTGGCACTTTGGATGCTCTCGACTCTGGATAACAGCCGATGAAGCCCACTCACTCCAACATCATATATCCGTTCTACATAGGAGCCGAAATACTCTGCCGTCTGTGCAGCCTCCTCCGCCACACCAATATCTGCCGTTCCTGCTGTACATACGGCAATCTTACCACAAAGCATTTTCTGCTCTTTTTTTTCGATCCTCAGTATTCTGGAATTCTCATCATAAACGACCTCCGGAAATCTGTCCCGGATCAGCTCATATTGTCTCTGTGATGCTCGCGTACCAAATACTTCCCCTTCTACCTCATAGATCCTTTCATAAATACGAAGTAAATGTTCATCTGACTTTCCTTCACAGAATACAACCTCAGCAACCCCATTCCGGATCTTTCTATGAAAATCAAGCTTTGCATATCCCATTTCTTCAAATGGTTCTCTCCGAAAATAGAGCTCTGCCTGCTCCACACTCATCGAACCATCCCGCACCTTCTCCAAAACGTCCTTTGCATTCATATCGCTGATAACCTTCCTAATAGGTCATTGTATGGGAAATCAAATAGTAATCTCCCTGTATTGCCTCAATATCCACTTTCATGCTCCAGGATGCTGCCTGAAGCTCATTCAGTGCCCTTGTTCCATATCCTGCCTCATAGCTGTGATTCACATAAGAGTTATAGATATCTTCCATAAGCTGATAATCACTCACCACAATTTGAAACTGTCTGGTATGTCCTGTTCCCGTCACGATCAGCTCATAGCATGAGTCATAATACTCTTTTAGAGTGGTTTTTACATCTGACTGCGAGAAACCAATATCCTGCAGCTTGCGCAAAGTATGGTCA
>CALZEZ010000321.1 GCA_945643825.1 uncultured Lachnospiraceae bacterium | reverse complement strand
CGACAGACGCGAGCAGAAAGGAGAAACGGCATTAAAAAAACTTGTAGACCACTTCAAACTAAGCGCAGCTATTTTGAAAAAGGACAGAAATATTCTGAAGGTTATCGTTTTTTTTGAGGGCATTTTTACAGCACAGACCATTCTGTTCTTTTACAGTCAACAGTACTTCTACGATATGGGCTACAATAAGATCTGGATCAGCATGTTTATGCTTGTCTTCAGTGTGGTCAGCTGCGTTGGAGCACTGCTCAGTGAGAAAATATATGCAAAATGTGGGAATCACACGGCTGTGGTAGCCGGAATTGCCGTTGCAGTAGCTATCAGTTCATTTGTTTTTAAGAATGTAATTGTTGCAGTTCTCGGACTGTCCTTTGCAGGCTTTTGCAATTCCGTGCTGTACCCCATTCAGTCAGGTGTGCTGAATAAAATGATTCCCTCTGAGCATAGAGCAACGCTGATATCCATAAACAGCATGTTCTTCTCAATCGCAATGATCATCCTTTTCCCAATTGCCGGTTCTCTGGCAGACCGGTTCGGGCTTGCCAGAATATTTGTTGGGCTCGGAGTGATTCTTTTGCTGTTTGTTTTGAGCCTGGGAAGGAAAATGACGGATTAATCCGTACCCTAATACAGAGGATGGAGTAACATGGGATATGTAAGGCATAGGGATTCGGCAAAACACAGTATTATATGCCTTCAATGTCACGAACAAATTTTATCGGCATAGAGATTGAACAAATCTCGAAAGTATATGCCATTTCTAGCTTCTAAACCTACTTAAAAAAGAAAGATATGGCATAGGAATTTGAAAAAATTAAAATATCTATGCCAAATTCATGTCAGAACGGAGAAAGATACCAGAATAGACAGCAAATTACGGCATAGAGAATCGAGAAATCGCATTTCGCTATGCCGCTTGTTTAAAATCATCCAAAACGCAGGCATAGAAATAATTGAAAAAACATATCGCTATGCCTGTGTTCAAACATAAAATAATGAACTCTTCAAAAAGGCTTACGAAAAGCTTCAGGTGCTTCCACAGCAAAATCAGAAAAAGCACAGTTTGCTTTGGAACTTTCCGGACAAGTATAGTTCCAAACCTTTGGTTTTGTGATTCTGGCAAGGATAATTCGCTGTGGAGTCACAAAAATGAGAGAAATCCTAGTATTTTGTGACTCTGAAGAGTTATACTTATTACATAGTCACGATATTTTGTAACACTGAGGAGCTTAATCTATCACATAGCTACAATCAGTGGAAATTAATACAGATTTTCATGGCTCTCCCCTTTCCAAGTCTGCGAATATTGAAAAGAAATTTGAATGGGCACAAGCGGTTTGCGAGTTTCTAACCGAAAACTTTGATGAGGACACTGTGAGACAGATTCGAATGGATTGCGCCTGTGGTCCGGAGCTTGGAAAATGGAAGAAGATCAAAGAGATATATGAGAAAGAAAATGATGTATCCGTTTTTGTGGAGAGAGCGAATAACCTGAAACAAGGATTTACAATAGAATATGACGGAAAGTATTTCTATCTCATTTACCCACAGTGTTATTGCTCGTGTGTAAAGAGAATAGACGAAACATTACCAATAGCATGGTGCTACTGTACGCTGGGATATACGAAAAGGATGTTTCAGTACATTTTTGACAAGGAAGTTCAAGTGGAACTGCTCAGCAGTGTCAAAATGGGTGATGAAGCTTGCAGGATAAAGATTATCGTTTAGTATTACTACAGAAAGAGATGGAGAAAGAAACCTTAAGGAAATTATGAAGCTGAAAATCGCGGTATGTGATGACAACAAAGCCGACCAGGACTATGTCATCAGCAGCCTACGCAGGTGGGCAGAGGAAACCAACAGAATAATCGAGATTCACACCTTTCTCTCAGCGGAACAGTTTCTGTTTCAATACGCAGAGGAAAAGGATTTTCATATCCTCGTTCTGGATATTGAGATGCAGAGGATGAATGGTGTCGAGCTGGCAAAGAAGCTGCGACTGGACAATGGGCAGCTTCAGATCCTGTTTGTCACGGGATACCCTGATTTTATGGCAGAGGGCTACGAAGTGGATGCCCTGCATTACCTGATCAAGCCGGTTGACCCGCACAAGCTCTTCCGGGTGCTGGAAAAGGCAGCAGATAACCTGACGAAAACCGAGAAGGTTCTCCTCTTACAGGACAACGGAGAGCTGCGAAGACTCATCATCCGAAACATCCTCTTCGTGGAGGTCTTTTCCCACTCCTGCACCCTGCACACAACAGAGGGAATCATAGAGACCAGGATTTCGATTGGCGAGCTGGGAAATCGATTAGGAGAAGCCTTTATCCGCGTGCACCGTTCCTACCTGGTGAATCTGGGGCAGATCAAAAGGATAGCCAAAACGGACATTTTTCTCGAGGACGGAAGTACAGTACCCCTGGCCCGCAGAAAATATACGGAAGTAAATCTGGCATTTATCCGATATTTCGGGGGAGGAACAGGCGCAGAATGAAATGGATGGACTACCTGTTTGGCAGAATGATTGACCGAAGAATCGCTGCGTACCAGACTGAATTGATCGAAAAGCACTGTGCCGAGGTACAGAATATCTACAAAACCATGCGGGGCTGGAGACATGATTATCACAACCACATCCAGACCCTCCTTGCGCTGTGCGGCGATGAGCAGCGCACCAGAGAATACTTATGGAAGCTAAATGACGACCTGACCACCGTGGATACGGTGATAAAAACCGGAAACGTGATGATCGACGCCATTCTAAACAGCAAGCTGTCTCTCATAAAAGCCAGAGGAATCGAGGTGCATGCCAAAGCCATTGTTCCTGCACAGCTTGCGGTTTCGGAGATTG
>CALZEZ010000320.1 GCA_945643825.1 uncultured Lachnospiraceae bacterium | reverse complement strand
TACTCATAGAATACTCCATTCCGCAGACGCTTGCGTCGAAGAATCGCGAGCCAAATGTCAGATTTGGCTCTGTGATAAGAGCTACTTTGTGGCGCCTGCGACACAAAGTGCTGTTTGAAAAATCATTGCATCGGCATGATTTTTCAAACTATCTCCTTCTATGTATGCTTTATCGCAAAGTCATTTGGTTAGATTTTATTAACTTAACACATATTGTTCACTATGTAAAGTTTTTTCTGAAAGCTATAGTTTCTTCCTATAAAAAGGTGTATACTTTTTGAAAATAATGGGTGTGGAGGTATCCCTATGACAGAGCAGAAATTAGTAGCGTTAACCTTTGACGATGGACCGTCCAATATTACAGAGCAGGTTCTGGATATTCTTGAAAAATATCATATTGTAGCTTCCTTTTTCCTCATCGGCAATCTGGTGACCCCGGACAAGAAGGAAACCCTGGAGCGTGAGCTTGCACTTGGGTGTGAGATTGCAAACCATTCTTTTACGCATAGTGACATGAGTGTCATGGATGCTGAGACTATTCGTGAGGAGATTGCGAAGACATCCGCTGTTATCAAGGAAATGGTGAATGTAGACACGAAATTTTTCAGACCGCCTTTTATCTATCTGAGCGATACGATGTACGAGAACATTGATATGCCTTTTATCTGCGGTGCAGACAGCAGGGACTGGGATCCTAAGACCACTGCTGATGACCGGATTCGTGAAGTGCTGTCCAAGGTACAGGACGGCTCTCTTGTGTTGATGCATGATCTGCAAAACAACGTGGAGACCTTAAAGGCTCTGCCGACGATCATCGAAACGCTGTCCGAGCAGGGCTATCGCTTCGTGACCGCCAGTCAGATCTTTGAGGAAAAGGGAGTCAATCCCCATGTAACTCACAAGCTTTGGAGCAATGTATTTGAATAGCATTCTCCGGCAAATCCATCGATAATGCTTGCCGATGCCCACGGCATCAGTGCAAACCATGTGCTGGCAGGGCTTCCGTCCGGATATTTCTGTGTGACGAGGCCCTGGCAGAAGCAGAAGCGCTCCGACATCCAGCCGATTCTTCCATAACCATATTCTTTGTCATAGGTATTGAAGGTCTGAAGCCCCCAGCCTATCGTATCTAGAAGTCTTTCCTTCGCGTAAGAATCATGTGTTTTTTCCACATAATAGATAAGCTCATCCACAATCGTACTTGACATCGGATGAATATGCGGATTCGCCGTCGAGGTGATGCTTCCACCGCAGCTCGACCAGCCGATCTCACTAAGCGGAGGCACCACAACGTGTGTGTTATAGCACAGCTTAAAGGTGAACTCATAGTAAAGTGCATCGCGCATGTGCTCCAGGTAGGTGTCATCCCCTGTCAGCAGGTGAAGATACTTGACCGCACGGATATAGGCAAGAATGCCCTCGGAGTCCACAGCCTTGTCCGTGTCAATCGGAGCCCCGTAGCATTCTACTCTGGAAACATAGGCATCATAATAATGCTTTTCGCTTCTGCGAAGCATCTCCAGATCGGAAGTGTCCCCGGTCAGCCATGCAAGGTATGTCGCTGCCGCCAGGCACCAACAGCCCGCAAAGGAGTCATACTGCAAGCCTGCACCGGATTTCTCGGACATCACAAACGGATACTCATAGTCACCATTCAGCGTCGTGTTCATCTTACGCACGACGCGGTCTGCAAAATCCAGGAAGTTCTTATGGCAAGCTCCTTTTCTCTTCTTTTCATACTCGTACGCTCTCAAAATGTAGTAGGTTCCCTGTCCACATAGATAGGATGTATGTCCGGGAGTACGCATGCCGTCATACCACCAGCCGCGAATGCTCCATACCCCATCCTCCAACGCATCATAGGGAAGTCCGGATGCCGGATTGAGAGAGCTTCCACAGATGTATTCGATACAGTCAAGTGCCTGTGCACGCATCCTCTCATCCTCTAAGCACTGTGCCGCAAGAAGCATCGGAACAGCAACGGCCAGGCCATTTGTCCAGGAGAAGGAAAGGATTTTATTATAGGTATCGCCATCCGGACCATCAAATACAAAGCCGGTGTACATCTTCTCATCAGGAAGCCAGGCATCCTCTGCGACTGCATGTGCAAGGAGCTTTGTAGCCTTCTGTACATCCATACCCTCTATCTTTCTGGGCGCTTCATGGTAGTGTTCGTAGACGTGGCGCATGGCTTCATAGAGGTCGGTTTCTTTAGCTGCCTCATAGGTATAGATACAAAGAGTAAGCTCCAGCTTCTGACCAGCTGCTATCGTAATGCAGTTCTCCTTTGAAAGAGGTGCGCGCTCACAGACGGTTGCGGTCTGGATAAAGAGCCAGGGTGCATTCTCATAACCAAGCGTGAAGCCTGCGGCCGCTTTGCCGTTTAAAAGGCTGCAGGTAAAGCCGTTAAAGCCTGTCAGGTGGGGCGCCGCACTGATTCCATAAACGGTGTCTTCGTCAAAGACCAGGGATACCGGTGCTGCCAGTCTGTCACTGCGCACCATCCAGTCATTGGATTCCGGTCTGATGCAATTTTGCTCCCGGATTCTCGGAAATTCCTTGCGGCCAAAATTCGGAGCTTCGCCGGTGTTCCTGCCATACATGAAGCCGGGCATGAGGTAGCGGGGATTCGTACGGTCTGCTTCCACTTCAAAGCGGATCACGCCGATAAAATCCGCGTCCTGTTCATTCGTGATGGTCACATGTACGATGCGGGAGATGGCATCCCTTTTGTCTGTTTCCTGCAGGTCTATGCATAGACCATGAAGGGCATCCCTCGTGTAGGCTGTCGATTCGTCTCCCATTTTTCTGGCAGTAATTACTAGGTCTGGTGTTTTCATTTCTATCTCCTTTT
>CALZEZ010000319.1 GCA_945643825.1 uncultured Lachnospiraceae bacterium | reverse complement strand
GCAGAATGATTAAAAAGGAGAGAGCAAAATGAGTGAAGCAAAAATCAAAATGACAACCCCTTTAGTCGAAATGGATGGAGATGAGATGACCAGAGTTCTCTGGAATCTTATCAAAGAGGAACTGTTACTTCCATTCGTTGATCTGAAAACAGAGTATTATGATCTGGGACTTGAATATAGAAACGAGACAAATGATCAGGTTACCATCGACAGCGCAAATGCTACGAAAAAATATGGTGTTGCTGTTAAATGTGCAACAATCACTCCTAACGCCGCCCGCATGACAGAGTATAACTTAAAAGAGATGTGGAAGAGTCCGAACGGAACCATCCGCGCTATGTTGGATGGTACGGTTTTCCGTGCACCGATTATCGTAAAGGGTGTGGAGCCCTATGTCAAAAATTGGAAGAAGCCGATTACGATTGCCAGACATGCATATGGCGATGTCTACAAGGCTAGTGAGATGAAAATCCCCGGTGCCGGAAAAGCAGAGTTGGTTTATACGGCTGAGGATGGCACACAGACAAAAGAATTGATCCATAACTTCAAGGGTGCCGGCATTATTCAGGGAATGCACAATCTGGAGGATTCCATCGAAAGCTTTGCCAGAAGCTGCTTTAATTATGCCTTAGACACCAAGCAGGAATTATGGTTTGCAACAAAGGATACCATTTCCAAAAAATACGATCATACCTTTAAAGATATTTTTCAGGATATTTATGATAAGGAATATAAGGAGAGATTTGAAGCGGCAGGATTAACCTACTTCTATACTCTGATTGATGATGCGGTAGCCCGTGTGATTCGTTCTGAGGGTGGGTATATCTGGGCTTGTAAGAATTATGATGGAGATGTTATGAGTGATATGGTAGCAACTGCATTCGGTTCACTCTCTATGATGACTTCTGTTCTGGTTTCTCCTCAGGGCTATTATGAATATGAGGCAGCACACGGAACCGTTCAGAGACATTACTATAAGCATCTGAAAGGAGAAGAGACCTCCACCAATCCGATTGCCACAATTTTTGCCTGGACAGGTGCGCTTAGAAAGCGTGGGGAGATGGACAATCTTCCTGATTTACAGGCATTTGCTGATAAGCTTGAGACAGCCTGCATCAAAACAATCGAGGATGGAAAGATGACAAAGGATCTTGCTCTTATTACAACAATGCAGAGTCCTGTCACCTTAAACACCCAGGATTTCATCAAAGCCGTCCGTACTACATTGGAAGCTTTATAATTCTATTGACTGAGTTCTTCCCATTTATCATAAAGTTTAGCCAGCTCATCCTCATTGTCCTGTTTTCTTCTGGTCAGTGAGGTGAGCTTGGCAACATCACGGCAAATCTCCGGAAGTGCCATTTGCTCATCAATTTCCTGATTGCTTCTTTCAAGCTTTTCGATTAATTCCTCACATTTTTTCAGTTCATTTGCACGTTTTCTTTCTTTTGCCTGTTCTTCACGCTGTTTCTGCCAGTTTCGCTTGTTCTCTGAGGTGTCAGCGGTGGCAGAAGATATACCCGTCACAAAGACTGGTCTCGAATTGGCTTCTCCGGCCTTCTCCAGATAATAATCATAATTACCAAGATAATTTGTCAGGACATTTTCTCTTAGATCCAGTATACGATGCGCAGTCCGATTAATAAAATATCTGTCATGAGAGACATATAGAACTGTTCCGGAATAAGCATTTATGGCATCCTCCAGAATTTCCTTGGAGAGAATATCCAGATGGTTCGTCGGCTCGTCGAGGATTAGGAAATTGGAATCGGACAGCATCAATTTCGCCAATAAAACCCGTCCGCGCTCCCCACCGCTTAAGGATGAAATCTTCTTAAAGACATCCTCACCGGTAAACAGGAATGCTGCGAGAGTGTTTCGAATCTCTGTATTAGTCAGGGCAGGATAGTCATCCGAGATTTCTTCAAATAGTGTTTTCTCCGGATGCAGGATCTGATGCTCCTGATCATAATAACCGATAAAAACATTGGATCCCAGAACAATTTTTCCCTCATCAGGTTCAAGAAGACCGTTAATCATCTTGAGAATGGTTGTTTTTCCGGTTCCATTATCCCCAATGATTGCGACATGCTCCCCACGTTTGATATCAAAGTTGAGCTTTGAAAACAGAGCCTCCTTGCCAAAGCTTTTCGACAGTCCTTCCACATATAACACGTCATTGCCACTGATGCAGTGAGGAGTCAGTGCAATTTTCATATCCGTATTTGCTTCCGTGGGCTTCTGAATCACTTCCATTTTATCTAACATTTTCTCGCGGCTCTCTGCACGCTTGATGGATTTCTCGCGGTTGAAGCTTCTAAGCTTAGCGATCACTTCCTCCTGATGCTTGATTTCACGCTGATTATTCACATAAGCATTCCATGCAGCCTGACGAAGCATTTCTTTTTTGTGTGCGTATTCGGTGTAATTGCCTTTAAAGATCGTGGCCTTAGTCTGGTCGATCTCAATAATTTTGTCTGCAATTTTATCCAGGAAATATCGATCGTGCGATACAATGACAACGGCACCCTTATAATTCAGAAGATAGTTCTCCAGCCAGGAAATAGAAGACATGTCCAGATGGTTTGTAGGCTCATCCAGAAAGATGATATCCGGCTTCTGTAACAGCATCTTTCCGAGTGCCACACGTGTTTTTTGTCCTCCGGATAAGGTATCTGTTTTCTTGTCGAATTCGTCCTGAGTAAATCCAAGTCCCTTCAGAACACCAACCACTTCACTTCGATAGGCATAGCCATCCTTTCGTTCAAATTGATTCGTAAGATCATTGTAATTCTCCAATAAGGTCTCAAGCTCAGCACCAGCTGCAGCTTTCATGGCAATTTCGCAATCCCGAA
>CALZEZ010000318.1 GCA_945643825.1 uncultured Lachnospiraceae bacterium | reverse complement strand
ATGATTGTTGTGAATAAAAGTGAGATGAGCAATAGTGCAGTACAGCGCTATACACAGTACACACAGATGCTTGAGAAATTTTTACGAGAATATGGTGTTTCGTATCCAAGCAGTATGAAGTTCTATAAAGTAGTGAAAGATAATGCGGTTAGTTACAGCACCTCCCAGCCCGGTACACCGCAGACCGGCACAGCCGGTGGCCGAACGGAAGCAAAAAATAATGGTGCGGCAAAAGCAAGCGTGAATGAGAGTGAGCCTGAGCTTAGTCCTGAGGAGAGAATCGAGCAGGCACTTAATACGTTAGATGAAATGGTCGGACTGGATGCTGTCAAGGAAGAGATTCACAGTCTGGTCAATCTTATGAGGGTTCGCAAGCTGCGCGAGGAGAAGGGAATGAAGAATACCGGTATTTCCATGCACATGGTGTTTAGTGGGAATCCGGGAACAGGTAAAACGACAGTGGCCAGAATGGTGGCAAAGATTTATGAAGCATTGGGTGTACTGTCCGGTGGACAACTGGTAGAGGTAGACCGATCTGGGCTTGTGCGTGGTTATATCGGTCAGACAGCCACAAGAGTGCAGGAAGTTATTGATGAGGCACTTGGTGGGATTTTGTTTGTGGATGAAGCATATACGCTTTGTGTCGGAAAGGGCGAAGGAGATTTTGGACAGGAAGCGGTTGACACGCTTCTCAAAGCAATGGAGGATCATCGAGAGGATCTGGTTGTTATTGTTGCCGGCTATCCGGATCTGATGGATGAGTTTTTGAATTCAAACCCGGGGCTTAAATCTAGATTTAATAAATTTATCTTCTTTGAAGATTATACGCCGGAGGAACAGCTGGATATTCTAAAGAGTATGTGCAAAAAACAGGATTATGAGCTTACGAAGGAGGCGCAGGATAGGGTTTATAAGTGGATGGAAGAACGGTATCAGAATCGCCCGGAAAATTTTGCAAATGCACGTGATGTCCGCAATTTTCTTGAGAAGGTCATATCCAAACAGGCATCTCGTGTTGTGAAGCTTAAGAAGCCCAGTAAGAAGGCACTCGCCTCTATAGAATTAGAGGATGTGAATGCAACGTTGGAATCCATGCAGGAATAAAAAAAAGGAAGATGCGCTAATTTGGCGCATCTTCTTGCGTTAGCGAGGATAATTGATGTTCTTTAAAAGCGATTCTTCTTTTGCGGAAGCGGCATCCGGCACAGAGTTTATTGTAAAACCAGAATCCCCAGACAAGAAATTTGTTAAAAGGTCCAAGCTTATCCTTTGTCGTCTGGCAGAAATAGTCACCTCCGGAGAGGATATTCTCCCGTTTTCGAACAGCTTCAATTAAATCGGTTTCGTTTGCGATCGGAACAGGGATAATCGTATACCCGAAACCAACGCTGATGTCCTTGTGGGAATCACTGCCTCCAAACTGAGGGCGGTTAAAATGCGTAGCCAATTGCTTTGCTTTAGCATTGGACTCGGGTGTTTCACATGCATTATGGGTCTCAAAAAAATCAAATTTTTTATAAATTTCCTCTCTCCTTCTTCCCCGTCGCGTGTGTGTGATACTTAAGAATCGTTCGCCAAAGGGGTGGGCTGGACCGAGAATTCCGCCATAATGATGCACAACATCAATCAAAATGGAGACAGGCAGACCTCTGATCTCAATTAATGGAACGCGGACGCCGGTTGGAAGGATGACGAGAATGTGTCCGCAGTCAAGTGTATCATACTCAATCCCTCGTAATACCACAAAATCCTTCAAAGGTTCGCAGTTTTTTTTATAGTAGCGGTATCCCCGATAGGAATTGTGGTCAGATACCAGCATGCCATCAAATCCCTTTTCCTTCAGAATCCGGATGGTATCTTCAATTGTTACTTTGCCATCCAGAGATCCCTCCTTGGTGTGGCAGTGCATATCAAATTTCATAGAATAACCTCTTATTCGGAATATTTCTCTTCGCAATATTTGCAGCGGTAGATTTCTTTCTTTTCATCGGCTAGTACGAAGATGTGAGGAAGCTCCTGCTCAATTGAAGTAATGCAGCGCGGGTTTTTGCACCGAATTACATTTTTTATCTCTTGTGGGAGGACAAGACGCTTTTTTTCTACAATATTACCATCCTTGATAACATTTACAGTAATATTGTGATCAATAAATCCCAAAATATTTAAGTCCAGAGTATTAATATCACACTCTACTTTTAAAATGTCTTTCTTGCCCATAACATTGCTTCTGGCGTTTTTAATAATTGCTACGGTACAGTCCTCCTTATCCAGTCCTAGATGGTGGTATATGGATAAGCTTTTTCCGGCTTTAATGTGATCAAGAACGAAACCCTCTTCAATTTTTCCAACATTTAGCATGATCGTTCTCCTTTCTAATCAACCTTGATTCCTAATAAAGTGAGAATGAGCGCCATGCGCACATATACACCATATTGTGCCTGCTTGAAATAGGCGGCACGTTCATCCTTGTCCACCTCAACAGAGATTTCATTTACACGCGGAAGAGGATGGAGAACAAGCATATCTTTTTGTGCCAGTTCCATCTTTGCTCTGTCGAGAATGTAGAAATCCTTTAATCGTACATAATCCTCTTCGTTAAAGAAGCGTTCCTTCTGTACACGTGTCATATAGAGCAAATCTAACGAGGGAAGCACATCCTCAAGACGAATGGCTTCTTCGTAGGAGATGTTCTTTTCCTTTAAGCTGTCTGTGATGTAATCCGGGACACGTAGCTCCTCGGGAGAGATAAAGATGAAATGAATATGATCATAGCGGGAAAGTGCATTGATCAGGGAATGAACTGTTCGACCAAATTTCAAATCGCCACAAAGACCAATGGTAAAATTGTTGAGTCGTCCTTTTAGG